>WTCH01000084.1 GCA_013138675.1 Woeseiaceae bacterium
TGGATTGGAACAACGCTGCATTGATGTCAAAACCGGCCTGGATAGCATCGTCAGTCTTTTCGAAGAACGCGTAAGCATTGTCCGCGTCACACTTGAGAAGCGTGCCGTTATTGCTCGCTATCAGGGGAGCAATAATCTGGCGTGCCCTGTGGATCAGCTTGAGGAAATGACACACACCGACTTTCCTCGACGTACTCGAGAAACTCGCCATATCGGAAATAAATACAGCGCCTTCAACGCCAAATTCCTTCCAGATCTCGCCTCGCGCAGCTTCCTGTTCGTCTGCGTCTGCAATCTCCGAAAAATTTGCGATGAGCCGGTCGAAGCGATCAAACCCGGTGAGAGGCCTGAGAATCGAGTTATCTGCCATAGCGAACCCCGAATTATTGTTATTCTGCGGGTGAATGATGACAGTATATCCCGATGGTTCTGGGACTGTTAGCCGCATCGATAGTTGATCCTGCGTTTGTGAGGAGGGGGCTCCGTCAATGGAAATAGTGAGTCTCGTGGTGGCCATGCTGCTGGCAGGCGCTGTCGGTGGCGTCCTGGCAGGGTTGCTCGGCATAGGTGGTGGCATTGTCATTGTGCCCGTGCTCGAAGCTGCGCTGGCATTTGTCGGCGTCGATCCATCGGTACGCATGCACATTGCCGTGGCGACGTCGCTGGCGACGATCATTCCGACGTCAATTTCATCGGCACGCGCACACTACCGTCGAGATTCGATCGACTTCAACGTCATTCGCTACTGGTCGCCGTGGATCGTTGTTGGTGCCGCTGCCGGAATCGGTATAGCCGCGAACGTAGGTGCCGAGTTCCTCGCGGCGGTGTTTGCCATTGTCGCCCTGACCGTGGCGATCAAGATGGCTTTGCCGCTTGATGACAAGAATCTTGCGAACGACATTCCACGTGGGGTCTTCGGGCCTGCAATACCGGTAAGTATTGGCACGGTGTCGACACTGATGGGAATCGGCGGCGGTACCTTGAGCGTCACAGCGATGACCTTGTCCAACAAACCCATTCATCTCGCTGTAGGTACAGCGTCCTTGTTCGGTTTGGTGATCGCGTTGCCGGCGACGCTCGGCTACATCATCAGTGGCTGGGACAATGCACTGCTGCCGGCAGCGAGCCTTGGTTACGTGAACCTGCTCGGTTTCGCGGTGATTTCGCCGGCCACGGTGTTGTTCGCGCCGCTGGGTGCGAAAATCGCGCATGCTCTGCCGCGGCGGCAATTGAGCATTTTGTTCGGGGTTTTTCTGTTCATCGTCGCGGTACGCATGGGCCTGCGTGCATTTGGCTGATCTTAAGTCCTGCTATTCTTCTTCGCCGGTCTGGCCGAGTTTTCGGTAGTAGTCGGCAACGATTTCGCGGTGCTGTTCCGGAATCTCTTCGTCGACGGCACTGCGAATGCCCTGGCCGTCGCCGTTAACGGCTTTCGCCAGTTGCAGTTCCAGTTGTTCGACCAGTGCCAGTGCCTGACGTGCCTCACGCGCGAGTACGTCGGGGTTGCCGCTGAAATCCGACGCCTGGATGTCGGCGGCAAGCCGTCTTAGCTGATCGATATCGCGCGCTTGCACCCCGGCTCCCGAGAGCGCCCGCAACAGGGCTGTGACATCCTGAGACACACCCTGTGCCTGTTGTTGCAAGTCAGGGGCGACCTCAAGGTCGTCGACACGCTCACCGGTGGATTCGACGCGGTCATCGGGCCCTCCGGCCCTGATACCGGCTACGCCACCATCATTCTGCGCCCCAGCCTGTTGCAGTGCCCTGCGCAATGCGCGGGTGTCGGCAAGTGTTTCCTGCATGCGTTCGCCAGGACCCGGTTCGCCATCGGCAGCGGATGAGATCATTCCCTCGGCGCGTCGCAGGTCTTCGCGTAACTGGCGCAAGGTCTCGGTGACAGCACTCTCGCTCGCGGCAATGTACACGGCCTCACCTTGCTCTATGTAAGCCGCTGCGACAGCGATACGCGCTTCGATCTCCATGTCCTGGAGTTTGCTGACACCGTCGCGAATTTCATCGGCAACCCGCGGTTGATCATCCTCGATTGTCTGTGCGGCACCCTGGGCATCTCTTTGCAGTCGCTGAACGTCTGCAAGCAGTTCTCGTTTCTCAGCGGCCATCTCGGCTTCTTCGTCATAGCTCAGGCCGCTGTTGAACGGATCGCCTTCGTCGTTTTCGTTCAGAATCTCGCGTACCGCATCCTGTAGCCGTTCTTCGAGATCAGCCTGCGTATCGTGTAGTTCTTCGGCGCGATTTGCCAACTCGTTGACTGCAGCCTGCATTGCGCGTTGCTGCGCTTCGCCGGCACTGTCGCGTGCACCTTCAAGCTGGCGTTGCGCTTCATCCATCGCGCGTTGCAATGATTCAGGATCGGCACTGTCGCGCATCGCTTCATCTGCTTCGTTCATGGCGCGCAACGCGCTCGACAGCCGGCGTTGCAGCTCGTCCATCTCACGTTCGGATTGCTCCTGCTCGGATGATTGTGATTCGGATGATTGCGATCCTGACGATTGCCGCTCAGACGACTCACCACCTGACTGACTCTGGCTCGACTGTGCCTGTTGTTGCTGCCGTGACTGTTCTTCAAGCTGCCGTTGCAGTTCTTCGACTTCGCGGCGCAACATCTCCTGTTGCCAGCGTTGCTCGGGTGTCGGTGTTTGCGAGCGGTTCTGATTCCGCGCCAGCTGTTCCTGGCGCCGGGCCAGCTCCTCGAGCTCGTTGGCCGCCTCTTCCATCTGCTGCTCTGGCGGATTCGGTGTTGCGTTGCTGCCGGTCTCGTACTGGTTCTTTTCGAGATCCATTTCGAGTTCGAACATCTCGCTGAGGTCGCGTCCTGCCTGGCCTCCGCCGCCATTGTTGGCCTGCATCGATACGTTGATGTCGGTGAAGACGGCTTCGGCTGCCAGCAAGTGTTGCAGTGCCTCCTGCTCTGGGAGCAGGGCTTCTTCGAGGTCAATTTCGGCGAGGAGTTCAGTGGCTGGCGTCATCGCCTCGGCTGCCTTGTACAAATTCTCGACGAACTCTGCAATTTCCTCGTCCGACACCGTCAGCTGCCGTGCTTCGGCGCGCTCTGCCAGCGTCTCTACTTGTTCCTTGAGCGTTTGCTGCAGTCGCGACAACAGGGCCGCGTTATCCGTGACGTAAGCGTCATCGCCGCGACGTTGGTCACTTTGTTCCCGGATCAGGTTCCAGGTTGAGATGATGATCTCGCGCTGCCGTTCCGACACCTCGTTTTGAGGCCCGCCCTGTTGGCCACCACCGCCGGCCTGCTGCGATTGCGAGTAGCGCCGATCGAAGGGTTGCACGTCGATGAAGAACATATCCGTACGTGCAGTGTTCTCACGATCTTCGGCAACCGCGTAGTAGGAAATCAGGTCTCCGGGGGCTAGCGGTTCCTCGCCGCTCTCGGCAAGGGACTCGAGGAAGAACACATGATCGACCTCGATGGTGTTGAGGTCAGAGGCGAGTTCGATCGACTCCCAGTCGCCGCCATTTAACGAGTAGCGTAACTCGAGCTCATCGATACGGAAGTCATCTTCGGCGGTGATTCTCGTGGTCACTTCCTCGATGCGGCTCGCACTCCAATCGCGCCCTGGACGGGCAAACGCAATGTCCGGCGCGCGGTCATCGAGAATCGTAATGAAATAGTCGTCTGTTAGCCGGATCCGTTCACCACCTACCGTGGCGGCGACGAAGTACTGACCATCCTCTTTGACAGCAAATGTTGTGGTAGCGGTTGTACCGTCAACGTCGAGTGTTACAGCATCGTCGTCCAGGATGACCGATCCCGGCGTCATCGGCCGGTCAGTCGTAATTTGAAGTTCGATTTCGGTTTCCGCGATCGCACGAATATCGCCACCCGGGTCGTGTACCTCAGGATCGCGTTCAGTCCACTCGGGGTAATGATAGGTCAGTGAGAGGTTCTCGACGTTCGGCAAGTCAACGACATGCACCTGGAACGTCGGGCTGCGCACGTTGTTGGCCGACACAAAATACTCGAGTGGCTGGCGCACCGAGAAGAACGTAAATTCGAAGCCTTCCTCGTCTTCAGACATCGGGACCTGTTGCCACTCGCCGTCGCCAAAGCTCGCATGCACGAATGCATCCGCCGGGTCGAAACCCTGCATGCTGGCCTGTACCCGTACGGTTCCACCCAGGCGGATGCCATCATCGCCCGGTGATACTTCAATGCTTTGTGGTGGCAGCAGCCCCGGGAACGCCCAACCGACCCAGAGATCACGAACGCCGTAGCTGTAGTTACCGGGGCCGGCAATGGCCACCAGCAGCAGAACGGCAAGCGCCACGCCAGCGGATGACCAGGCGTAATGAAACTCGCGTGGTGCAACCTGTTTGACGGGCGAGTGATGCGCCGCGATGTCGAGCGATTCTTCTGCGAGCAGTTCGCGCATCGGATTCGCCGCATCCCGGGTGTCCACGTAGGCTTCGACCCTGCCGCCGAATGCCGGCGTCTTTGTTTCGATGTCGTGCGCCGACTCGGCGTCGATACGCCGGCGAAGCAAAACGAAGAAATAATAGGCGAGACCACCGATACAGGCTGCAAGAACAACGCGTGCCGTAATCATGAAGTCGTCAGGAAACCCGGCGCGGATAGCCGCTGTTACAGCAAGCAGCGAAACCACAAGAGCCGCGACAGCCATCGCGGCGACGCCACGCGCGACCACAAGTTTTTGGAGTCGCCGTGTAAACGAGTCCAGGTATTCTTCAAACTGTTTTGAGTATGTCATCAGTTCGATCCGCCGCTGGTTCGAAGCGTCAGGTGCGTATTTGCGAGCATGGACTCCCCGATCAGCACCAGTGCCAGTATAAGGAGCAACGCATGCCAAAGCTCGAATGGCTCAGCCTCCTGTTCGAAGGCCAGGGTCTCGCCAGGCTCGACCGCAGCGCTCATCGCCGCAACCCAGCGCTGCATTGTTTCGGGTGCGATAGCCGCGAGCTCGGACTCGCGAGGGTCGGTGTTCACGGCCACTACATAGTCCCCTTGCGAGGTATAGACCTCGTAGAAGCCTGTTTTGTGCAATTCGATTCTCTGCGCCCGCGTTGTGTCGGCGAGGGACAGTACGGTCCGGCCGTCCGGATCGACAACCTGGCCAGATACACCTCCGACCAGCGAGAGCGGCAATGTGGCACCCGCATCAAACGCTGTTGCGACCTGTTCGATCCCCGAGAGGTAGCGTGCCGCCTCGATCATGAAGCTGACAAACACGGGTCGAATCGGCAGGTCGTTCCACTGGTTCTCGAGGCCACCGGCAACCAGCAACATTCGTCCCTGGCCGAGCCGGCGTTCGATTACAAATGCCTCATCGTTCTCAAGCCGCACCAGCACATCGTCGTCAGGATGTGTTTCGATGGGAATTGTCTGCGACAGGTTGACCGCATACCAGCCATCCGTTCCGGACAACAGTGGGTGGCCTGAGTCGACCTGGCCTATAGAGAGGAACTGATCATCGCCCGCGGTGGTGCTTGCAGGTCGAATAGAGTGACCGCTCACCGGAATGCGCATTGCGGTGGCGATGCGCTGGCCCGCAAAGGCGAGCAGGCCACCGCCTTTTTGCACAAACTCCAGCAACGACGCTTCGAGCTCTGGTCCGACCGCTCCGACATCATCAATAATCAGCCAGCTGTAGCGCGACAAGGTGCGCGTATCGAACTCTCCAATTACAGCAGTTTCGATGCGAAATGCGTTGTCGGGGTCCGAATGCAGGGCGGCCGAGAGGTAGGTAACCGGCAATCCGCTGCGGTTTAGGGTCAGCAGAGGAATTGGAGCAGGCGGTGTATTGCGCATCACATGATAACGGCGATTATCCATGCCGAGATCGTCGTTTGCCGTAATTTCAACCTGCACCTGGTTATCGCCGGGTTCGAGAACCAGTCCTGCAAAACTGAGTACTGTGGTTCCGGATCCCGATATCTCCCGGGTGCCGACCGCTGTGCCGTTCAGCGACAACTCGACGCCGGTGGCCATATCGTCACCGCCGATTCCGGACACCACGACGTCAACGCCGTCAGCCGTTTCACGGATGGCCTCTGCCGACCAGTTGACTGCCGGCCGCGTGGACGGTGCGTGCACATGCAATGACGTGATTTGCGACGCCACCATGTCAGCAAACCGTGCCGGCAAGCCGCTGTCCTGGAAGTCGCTGACGAAATGCAGCGTCACCGGCGGCGGCATCGTTTCGGCAAGCCGGTCAATGGCAGTCATCACCTGACCGAAATCGAGTCGTGACGGATCGGGGGCAATGCCTTGCAGCGCCGCGAGATGAACGCCACGATCCGCCGAGAGTTCGGACGCCTCCCGCACGGCCGTGCTCGCGACGAACACCTGCAGCATGGCACCGTCGGGGGCCGCGTCGACGGCCTGCCTCGCGAGTGAGATGGCTTGTTCGAAAGCACCGTCGCGACTCATCGACGCCGACGTGTCGACCAGTACCAGGTGGGTGCCATCGGGGCCAGGCCCGGGTAACGTTTCAGGGTTCATCCACAGAGGTTTCGCGAAGGCGAGTGCGATGAAGACAAGCAACGCAGCGCGCAGTGCCAGTAGCACGAGGTACTTGAGTTTCTTTTGAACGTGCACCTGTTGTTCGGTCGTCTCCAGCAACATTGCAGAACTGAACGGTTTGCGGTCCGAACTTTGTGTCTGCAATCGGTGCAGCCAGAAGGGCATTGCGACCCCGAGCACACCCAGAAGAAACAGTGGCGCAATGAAGCTCATCGTTATTGCCGCCTCTGGCGGAATAGCAGGTAGTTGCGCAGCGCCTGGTCCAGTGAGTCGCCGGTCTTCACGAGCACATGATCGGCCCCGACTCCCTTGGCGGCCCTGGAGAGTGACTCGATGTGCGCACGAATTCGCTGCGGATAGGCATCGCGCATGAACTCGGGCGCGACTTCGACGGCTTCTCCGGTTTCAAGATCCTCGAGGAGGACGTTCGACTGAAATTCCGGGTCGAGTTCCTGCTCATCAAGAATTTGGAACAACACAACGTCCTGGCCCTGCCAGGCGAGCGGCCGGACACCGTCCAGCAGCTTGTCGATATCGCAGTAAAAATCGGAAATCATGGCGACCAGGCCGCGGCGACTGATCTGTTCCCTGAACTTGTCGAACGGCTTGTCGAACCTGGTGCCGGTGCGGGCCTCGGCCGAGTCGATGCAATGCAGGACACTTTGCAGTTTGCCCGAGCGTGATGACGGGGCACGGTAGTCCCGAACCTCTTCGTCGAAAACCATGCAGCCAACTGCGTCGTGCTGCTTGGATGCCAGGAACGCGAGACTTGCAGCGAGAAACTGGGCATAGCGCAGTTTTGTGACGGGCGGTCCACCAAAGCCCATCGATGCGCTGGCGTCGAGCAGCAGCATCAGGTGCGAATTCGTTTCGCCCAGAAAACGCTTGATAACCATTTTTTCGGAACGGGCATAAACGTTCCAGTCGATGAAGCGCGGATCGTCGCCCTCGTTGTAGCTGCGGTACTCGGCAAACTCCTGGCTGAAGCCAAACTTCGGTGAACGATGCAGGCCGATCAGAAAGCCCTCGACCACGGAGCGTGCTACGAGATCGAGGTTCTTCAGGCGCGACAAAACCTCGGGACGCAGGAGCTCCCGTGCCGTTGACTGACTGACGCCCAGCGCAGCCATGGTCTCAGCTGTCCACCGAGTCGAGCATCTGCGTCAGGATATCGTCGACCGTCATACCATCTGACTCGGCAAAATAATTAACCAGAACCCGATGCCGCAATACGGGTAACGCCATTTTGCGAACGTCCTCCTGCGTGACGTGGTAACGGCCTTCGAGCAGGGCACTTGCCTTGGCAGCCAGGTTCAGGAACATCGTCGCTCGAACGCTCGCGCCGAAATTCACGTAGCGCTTGATAACGTCCGGTGCATTATCTTCGACGGGTCGTGTAGCGCGCACCAGGCTGACGGCGTAGCGGTTCACCGCTTCTGAAACAGGGACCTGTCTGACTAACCACTGGAACTTCACGATTTCTTCCGAGTTAGTGACGGCGGTTACCGGCGGGATATCGACGCGCGTCGTGAAGCGGTCGACAACGGCGAGCTCGTCATCGTCACTGAGGTAGTCGAGTAGCACGTTGAACAGGAAACGATCGAGCTGTGCCTCGGGCAGGGGATACGTGCCCTCGAGTTCGATCGGGTTTTGCGTTGCGAGGACGAAGAACGGTGGTTCCAGTTGGTGGCTCTCACCGCGTACCGTGACACTGCGTTCCTGCATGGCTTCGAGTAATGCGGCTTGCGTCTTGGGTGGTGTTCGATTGATCTCGTCGGCCAGCAAAACGTTGGTGAAAATCGGACCCTTGACGAAGGTCCAGGAGCGGTGACCGGTGGCAGCATCCTCTTCGATGATGTCGGTTCCGGTTACGTCGGTCGGCATCAGGTCCGGCGTGAACTGAATGCGCTTGAATGTCAGTCCGAGCGCATCGGCAAGCGTGCTTACCAGCAAGGTCTTGGCTGTTCCCGGCATGCCTGTTATCAGGCAGTGCCCGCCGACCAGTAGCGTTACGAGCAGATGTTCGACGACATCTTCCTGGCCGATGATGACCTTGCCAACCTCTTCGCGAAGACCGTTGGTGGCTTTCTTGAACGCGACGATGAGTTCGCGTACCTCGTCAGACTCGAATACCTCTTCCGTTTTCTTGTTCGCCATGCCGTTATTTCCGTATTGATGTGTTGTTAGTTTGCTTCACCGCTTGCCAGCTGTAACAAGAGCCGTTGGGCGGGTCTGAAATTCGGTGCGATATCGAGCGCCTGCAACAAGTGGTCCTGCGTCCGCTCGATGTTGCCGAGTTTGTGTTGCGCCTGTGCCATGCGGTACCAGGCTGTCGCCATGTCGTGCGGCTTAAGCGCCAACGCGATCTCGTATTCCTGCAATGCCTCGGCGGCACGATCAGCAGCGAGTAACATGTCGCCCAGTTCGCCGTGCAAGTCGCGGTCCAGCGGGTCGACGAGGTTAATGCTCATCATCACGTCGATTGCGTCGTCTTCGCGACCGGCATCGGCGAGCCAGTGGCCAAGCCGCTTCAACGATGACGGGTCGTAGCCGCCATTTATCCAGAACGTCTGGAGTGAGTTCAGCGCATCTTCGCGGTTACCAAGTTCATTATGCGCCCTGGCGAGCGCGAGGTAAGGGCTGTCGGACTCGATATATTGCGGAATGATGTCGACCAGGCCGTTTGCGAGTTCAATGGCGTCGCTCCAGTTACCCTCAGCAAGCGCGTTACTTATTTCGGTCTGTTTGTGGTGCCAATCCTCGAGCTTGTCGAGAACAGCTCCGTGTTCTGTGTCGACGAAATCCTCGAAAAGCTTGTCGAACTCGGCCGGTTCCAGCTCCAGTACAGACGTGATTGCTTCCTCTGTAGTCAGTCCTTCGCGGTATGCGACCAGCAGTTCACGAAGTTTGTCCGCACCAAGGTGCCGGTCAATAAAGTCACACACCAGGCCTGCCTGCATGTACGACACGA
>WTCH01000083.1 GCA_013138675.1 Woeseiaceae bacterium
CGACCTACCTGTCGATGGCGACAAGGCAGCCGGATGAGCTGGCACCACTGCAACGCCTGTGCCACACGGATCCGCGCGAGCGCATGGATCGCCGCAATTATGCGGGCCTCGTATACCTGTTCGACGATGAGGCCCTGGGCGGTACCGGCTTCTATCGCTGGAAGGAGCAAAAGCGTATCGAGGAAGCGACGGCCCTCGAACTCGAAAAACCCGGCAGCTCGCTGACCTATCTGCAAGAGCATTTCGCGATGTATCGGGAGGCGCCGCAGTACATGTGTGGCAGCAACGAGGTCGCAGAGTTACTGCTGGATGTGCCGGCACGATTCAATCGCTTTGCATTTTATTCGGGTGACGTTCCGCATAGCGCCCATATTCCGCAGCCCGAATTTCTGTCAGCAGATTTTTCCAAAGGCCGATTGACGCTAAACTGTTTCACCAGTGTTCGATACTCGTAAGAAGGACTCCACCATCAGTAACAGCACCCATGATCAGGAAATGTTCGATCTCGCTCTCGCCTATCTTCGCGGCCGCGAGTTCGAGATGGCAGCGGGCCTGTGCCGCGACACACTGATAGAACAGCCGCGTGACGACAAGGTCCGCGTGCTACTTGGTACGGTGCTGGTCAGGCAGAACAAATTCGCTGCCGCCGAGACGGAGTTGCGCGATGTTATTTCCCGCTTCCCGGAAATACCCAAGGCGCAGCGCGAACTTGGCAATGCGCTGATCGCCCAGGGCAAGGGTGACGAGGCCATTGAGTGCTACGAACGCGTCATTGAATTGACTCCGGATGACCCTGCTGCACATCGCGACCTTGCCATGGCCTATAAAACGCTGGGCCGTAAAAAGGACGCGGAGCGAGCGCTCGATGAGTCATTTGAGATCGACCCGGAAAGCAAGGAGCTCGTTACCGCAATGGAACACCATCGCGCTGGCGAATTCGGCAAG
Source organism: Woeseiaceae bacterium (assembly GCA_013138675.1). GTDB lineage: Bacteria > Pseudomonadota > Gammaproteobacteria > Steroidobacterales > Woeseiaceae > UBA1847. The sequence goes on from WTCH01000083.1 coordinate 946, forward strand.
GCCGAAAATATTTGCCGCGAGGTATTACGCCGGGAGCCAAAGAACGTCAATGCCACGCGATTGATGGGCACGATTGCCAAGGATTTTGGTAAGCCGCGACTCGCAGCGAGAATGTTTCGCAATGCCGCAAAGCTCGCACCGGACTTCTTCGGTGCACACATGGACCTCGCCCGTGCCCTTATCGAGATTGATGAGCTGGATGAGTGCGAAGAGGTTCTTCGCGCGGCCATCGATCTGCAACCTGATCTACCACACCCATACTCGCTGCTCGGCAACATGTACAGCAAGCGAGGCCAATTCGACGAAGCCGTCGACGCCTACAAGGTAGCGCTCGAGAAACAGCCGAACCATGGCCCTAGCTTGGCCGCGATGGGCCATGCGCTTAAGACCATCGGGCACCAGGAAGAGTCGATCGATACGTACCGCGACTGCATCACCCGGTTCCCGGAATTCGGGGAAGCTTACTGGGCCTTGGCCAACCTCAAGACCTTTCGCTTCGACGACGACGAAATCGCGACGATGGAGCGCAACATCGACAACGACAAGCTGCCTGACGAAACGCGGGTCAATTTCAACTACGCGCTCGGCAAGGCCTATGAGGACCGGGGCGATTACGACGATGCATTCAGTTGCTACAACAAGGGCAATGCGTTGCGCCGCCCCAACGAGAGCTACGACCCGGTGCAGACCGAACTCGTACACGACCAGATCATCGAGACAATCACTCCGGACTTCCTCGAGGAGATTGAGGGCTGTGGCGAACCGGACGCGGCACCAATCTTCATCGTCGGCCTGCCAAGATCGGGATCGACTCTGATCGAGCAGATTCTCGCGAGTCACAGCCAGGTCGACGGCACTCACGAGCTGCCCGAGATACCGCGTCTTATCAAAGCGATAAACGAGCAGCGCCCCCAGGGCGACGGCTACCCACAGGCGCTCAAACACTATGGTAAAGAGCTGGCCGAGCTCGGACGCCAGTACATCGAATGGACCCAGCGTTACCGTAAAGGCGCTGCACACTTCACCGACAAGATGCCGAATAACTTCGCCAGCATCGGCCTGATCACCGCCATTTTGCCGGACGCGAAGATCGTCAACGCCCGGCGACATCCGCTCGACAGTTGCATGGGATGCTTCAAGCAGTTGTTTTACAAGGGACAATCGTTCACGTACGACCTCGTGGAACTCGGTGAGTATTACGTTGAGTACGAGCGCCTGATGGCCCATTGGCACGAGGTCTTGCCCGGCAAAGTGCTCGATATCCGCTACGAAGAGATGGTTGCAGATCAGGAAAACCAGACCCGCAAACTAATCGAGCATTGCGGCTTGCCGTGGGAAGATCGGGTGCTGCGTTTCTATGAAACAGATCGGGCTGTGATCACGGCCAGTTCGGAACAGGTACGGCAACCCATTTACTCGAAGTCGGTCAATTCCTGGCGTCGATTTGAGTTACATCTGGAACCGTTGATCGAAGTGCTGGAGCCCTTGCTGCGCGAGCTTCCGAAGGACCAGCAACCCACTGTTTTTCATTGAATATCACTCGACCATCCACTATGCTCGAGACGTGTAAGGGTATATACCTATCCTCGGGGGAAATCGATGTCGAAGCAGAATAAAACAAGTCCGACTCCATTCAACGGAATTAATTACAAGACCACCATCGGTGCGGCAGTCGCTGCAGCCGTGGGTGCGGGGCCCGCTCTCGCGCAGGAAGAGTCTGTCGGTATTGAAGAGATCACCGTAACCGCAACGAAACGCGGCGAAGTCAGCATCATGGATCTCGCCGGCAGTATTCAAGCGTTCGGCACTGAGGCCATTCGCGAGCAGGGTCTCACCGACATGGAGAGCTACACCAAGCTCACGCCAACGCTGACCTACTTCGGCAACTCGACCGGCCAGGGTAAGGTCTTCATTCGAGGTATTGCGGACGCCCCTGATACGTTTATCGTTTCCCAGTCCTCGGCTATTTATCTCGACGAACAACCAATTACCCAGAATGCAGCCGTTGACCCACGTCTGGTCGACATCGAGCGCGTCGAAGTTCTCAGCGGCCCGCAGGGCACGCTGTTCGGCTCCAGTTCGCAATCAGGCACACTGCGTATCGTCACGAATAAGCCAGATCCAACCCGGTTCGAGGCTTTCGCCGATGCCACAGTCAAAGGCATGAGTGAGGGTGACTCCAGTTTCGACATCTCCGGCATGGTCAACATCC
>WTCH01000252.1 GCA_013138675.1 Woeseiaceae bacterium
AAACACATTGCACCGCATTGATTCGGCCATCGTGATCGCCGAACTCACCGCAGCGGGTTTCGTACTCGATGGCGAAAGCGATGCATTGCGCAATGCCGAAGACGATCACAGCAAGGGCGTCTTCGACGCTGAGATTCGCGGCAAGACCGATCGCTACGTATTGCGCTTCAGGAAGCCCGAGTAAATAAGCCGGCACGATGTTCAAAGCGATCCGCATTGCGATCCTGCTGTTCATTCTGTTCTTCGTGGCCGTTAGCGCCTGGCTGACGCAGTCACGAAGCACAGACTGGAACAACAGCCTGTGGCTCAAGGTTTACCCGATCAATGCGGACGGCAGCGATATCGTTGCAAAGTACATCGCGGGCCTCGAGGTCGACGATTTCACGGACATCGAGGCATTCATAACCCGAGAAACTGCGCGTTACGGGAAGACGCTCGATCGGCCGCTAAGGATGGAACTTGGCCGACTGGTGCGGGAACAGCCGCCGACCATCGACCCGGATTCCGGAGTCCTCGGCGTCATGATGTGGTCTCTCAAGTTGCGCTGGTGGGCATCGAGCACGGCCGGCGATCAGGACAACATCGACCCGGATATTCGCATCTTCGTTCGCTATCACAGCCCCGATGACGGGTTCCGGCTCGAAAATTCAGTTGGGTTGCAAAAGGGCATGGTTGGCATCGTTAACGCGCGCGCGAGTCGTCAGCACGCGGGTGGAAACAACGTGGTCATCGCGCACGAATTCATGCACACGCTGGGCGCCACCGACAAATATGACCTGGGCAGCGGACAGCCGCTTGCCCCTGACGGACTCGCAGAACCGGATCGCGAGCCGCTGTATCCGCAACGATGGGCTGAAATAATGGGTGGTCGAATCGCGCTTGCGGCCGATGATGCGGTCATTCCCAAGAGCCTGCGGTATACCGTCATTGGCCCACAAACCGCCGGCGAAATTCGCCTCGCCGAGTAAACATGTCAGACGCGCCTGAATCGATACTGAGCTGTGAAGCGCTGCGTGTCAGTGTGCCTGGCCGTTGCCTTGTCGACGCGTTGCAACTGGACCTCAGGCGCGGCGAACTCGTCGCTGTGCTGGGGCAAAACGGCAGCGGCAAAACGCTGACGCTGATGACACTTGCGGGACTGCGCCCGCCCGATACCGGCCAGGTACGGTTGCAGGGCTCGGACCTTCATACCGCGCCGCGACAACTGACGGCTCAGCACCTGGCATTGCTGCCGCAGGACGTCGATGACATCTTTCCGGCGACCGTCATGGACACCGCCCTGATTGGGCGTCATCCACATATCGGTCGCTTTCGCTGGGAGTCGACTGAGGATTATGAGGCAGCAAAAGACGCGCTTCGGACGGTAGGTCTTGCGGCATTGTCAGAACGAGACATACTGACATTGTCCGGTGGCGAGCGTCGCCGGCTCGCTATTGCGCAGATACTCACGCAGGCACCAGACGTTTACCTGCTGGATGAGCCCACCAACCACCTGGATCCGCAACACCAGCTCGATGCGTTGCGGGTGTTTCGCGGTGCCGCCGACTCGGGCGCGGCCGTGATTGCGAGCCTTCACGACGTTAACCTGGCGGTTCGATACGCGGATCGCTGCCTGTTGTTGTTCGGTGACGGGCGATGGGAACTCGGCCGTAGTGCGGATATTCTGACCGAGGAGAGACTCAGCGAATTGTTCGCCACCCGGATGGAGGCGGTGGATTGGCGCTCGAAAAAACTCTTCGTCGCGTCCTCAGACCACCCACCCCTTTAGCCGATTCAGAAAGTCATCGTACAGTGCCGAGTTGGTCGCGAGCACTGAGCGCGAGTCCAGACCGACCGGCGCACCGTTCAGATCGGTAAACGTGCCACCGGCCTCATTGACGATGATCGACAACGCAGCGATATCGAGGATATTCACATCCGATTCGATGACCGCCTCGATCTTACCCGCTGCCAGCAGGTGATAATGATAGAAGTCGCCATAGCCGCGTATACGATCGGCTTGCGCAACGATGCCACCCAATTTGCCCCACCCTTCGCTTAGTGCCAACGATTTCAGGTTACCTGTCGACACCGCCGCCCGGTCCGGATCGTCGATAGTGCTCACAGCGATACGTTCGCCATTGAGCCATGCACCCTGCCCTTTTTCAGCCCAGGCCAGCTCATCCATCATCGTGCCATTCGACACCCCGAGAATGATTGCCCCCTGGTGCATCAGCGCAATCTGGGTGGAAAAAAACGGGTACTGGCGCACAAATCCCTTGGTGCCATCGATCGGATCAACCAGCCACAGGTAGTCGGCATCCTCACGCGTGTGGCCGGTTTCCTCGCCATAAAATCCGTGTTCAGGGAATTGCTCAAGAATGATCTCGCGAATCTTCTGTTCGCACTCCACGTCGGCCTGCGTGACGGGCGTCTGGTCGGCCTTGGTCGTGACCGTGAAATTCCCGGCATAGTAGCTACGACTGATGTCCGCTGCAGCGCGTGCCGCCTGCAGAGCCGTTCGCAATTCCAGCGATGCGTTGCTGTTGTCGTATTTTTCCATTTTGTGTGCTGCGCGAGTCTCGTGGTGGTCGGCGAAAAATAGCCGCTCGGCAGCGAATAAACAAGCAAATGTCCCTTGCTTGACAGCGACAAGTCGCGTCCCTATCGTACATCGTTCACATGGTGAACCCGGTTTGGCAAAAACCGGGTGAACGGGAAGTCGGTACAGCCTGTCGTCAGGCCCAATCCGACGCTGCCCCCGCAACGGTGATCGAGTTAAACCGTAGCCCCCGGATCGAGAGTTTCGACCCGGAGCCACTGCGAAACCAGCAATCGGTTTCGCGGGAAGGCGCTACGGAAAGGATGTCTATCCGCTCGTCAGCCCGGAGACCGGCCAGGTGAACCCATGAACCATTGCGCGTGCGGGCGGCACGCAAGGAGATAAATAATGAGAAACCACCTGTCGGTATTCGCCATCGTCCTGGCGTACGTGCTCACACCCGTCGATTCCGTTGCCGCTGACCAGGCGCCGGGCGAAACAATCATCGTCACAGCAACGCGTACGGAAATCCCATTGAGCGATGCGATTGTGCCGGTCACGGTTATCACGCGGGAAGACATCGAGCTGTCTCTTGCCACGGACCTTGCAGACATACTGCGCTTCCAGGCTGGTATAGATATCGGCCGAAACGGCGGCCCGGGACAGGCAACGTCGGTGTTTATGCGCGGCACGGAAAGCAACCACACGCTCGTGCTAATGGATGGCGTCCGTATGAACCCGGGCACCCTTGGCGGTGCCGCTGTGCAGCATATTGCGCCCGAAATCATCGAGCGCATAGAAATCGTCAAAGGAGCGCGATCGGCCTTGTTCGGTACCGACGCGATCGGCGGCGTTATCAATATCGTTACGCGGCGAGCTGACGCTGCATTCCTCGAAACAGCGGTTGGCGCAGGTAGCTTCGACTCGCAATCCGGTTTCATTTCCGCTGGCAACCGGGGAGACAACGGCGACTTCGGCGTCACATTGAACTGGCAGGACACTGCCGGCTTTGCGCCGCGCACCGATTCAGACATCGAGCGCGGCTATGACAATCTCTCCGCTAATCTTTACGGCGCGCACCGTTTCAGCGATAACGAGATCAGCCTGCGCCACTGGCAAACACAGGGAAACGTCGAGTACCTCGACTTTTTCCTTACCCCCGCCGATCAGGATTTCGAAAACTCCACGACGGCGGTCGAACTCGACACCCGAATTGGCAGTCGCGGTACCAGCAAGTTCATTGCCTCGTACATGCAGGATGACATCGTCCAGAATCAGAGCGACGACTTCGTAAAATCAGATCGCATAAGCCTCGACTGGCAATACAGCCATGCATTCGCGCGCCACACTCTGACAGGAGGTCTGTTCGCAGTCGACGAGAATGCCTCGACGCTGTCATTTGGGTCGGGTTTTGACGAGGACACCGAGGTGCGTGCGGCATTCATCCAGGACCAGTGGTCTCACGAACGGCACAAGACCTTCGTTGCACTTCGCCTTACCGACCATGAGGCATTCGGCAATCAGACAACGTGGAATGCCGAATACGCGTATGAGCTGACTGACAACTGGACGATCAATGCGGGCCTCGGACATGCGTTCCGCGCACCCGACGCGACGGACCGCTTCGGTTTCGGCGGCAATCCGGATCTTGATCCGGAGTTGGCTGACGAGGCTCAAATCGGACTGCGCTATGCACCAGGCTCGAGGCACAGCATCAACATCGAGTTTTATCGCAACGATATTGAAGACCTTATCGAGTTCGATCTGCAGACTTTTGAACTGCGAAACATTGCCCAGGCTGAGATTCGTGGCGCACAAATAGGTTATGAATATCGCGGTGAGCGATTCGTCGTCCACGCCGAGGTCGTAAAACAGAGCGCAGACGATGCGGTGACAGGCGATCGCTTGCTGCGACGCGCCGAAGAAACGGCATCACTGTCTTATACGCAGGATATCGGTGCGCATCGTGTCGGCCTCGCGTTCATCGCGAGCGGCGACCGTGAGGACTTCGGTGGTGTCAAGCTGGATGGCTATTTGCTGGCCGATTTGACGGCACAGTTCAATCTCGGTCGGGCCTGGACTCTTCATGCGAGAATAGAGAACCTGCTCGACACGCATTATCAGACTGCCGACAATTTCCGCATGCAGGAGCGCGGTGGATTCGTACAGCTCAAGTACCGCTGGAACTAGACGGGACCTTCCGATGGGTAAACGACTCAGCAAGATCTATACGAAGACCGGCGATGACGGCACCACCGGCCTCGGCGACGGTACGCGCGTTCGCAAAGACAGTCTGCGCGTGGATGCGTTCGGCACCGTCGACGAAGCGAACAGTGCTATTGGCGTTGTGTTGGCCGAGAGTAGTGTTCCAAAAGACGTTCGCCGTACCCTGGTCGAGGTTCAGCATGACCTGTTCGAACTCGGCGGTGAACTCTGTATTCCGGGCCACAGTGCGATCACCGATGAGTTCATAGTGCGCCTCGAGCGCGAACTCGATG
>WTCH01000313.1 GCA_013138675.1 Woeseiaceae bacterium
CGGGCGCGTACCCGGTGTCGGACCTGTGTGGCGAACACGGTCGCCGTGTCGTGTAGTGGCGCGTACCCGGTGTCGGGTCCGTGTGACAGTCGCGGCTGAAGCCGCTCCTACATGTTTGAATAGTTCGGGCCGCCGCCGCCCTCTGGGACGACCCACACGATGTTCTGTGCCGGGTCCTTGATGTCGCAGGTCTTGCAGTGAACACAGTTCGCGGGGCTCATCTTGAAAACGGGCTGACCGCCCTCCTCGACCACTTCATACACGCCTGCCGGACAATATCGTTGCGCCGGCTCGTCGTAATCAGGCAGGTTGCGCTCGATTGGCACTGACGCATCCCTGAGCTGCAGGTGTGACGGCTGATCTTCTTCGTGATTCGTGCTCGACAGAAATACCGACGACAGGCGGTCGAACGTGATCACACCATCGGGTTTCGGGTAGTCGATGACCTCGGCCTCACTCGCCTTCTTCAGCGAACCATGATCGGTGGCTGGGTTGCGCCAAGTGAATGGCAGCTTGCCGAAGAAAATATTCTGATCGATAAACGTGAATGCGGCACCCCAGAATGTGCCGAATTTGACCAACGCCGGTCCGAAATTCCGCCCGCTGTGCAACTCTTTGTACACCCATGATGCTTTGACGCTGTCTTCGTAGTCGCCGAGCTCGGATTGCCCTTCATCGCCGGATGACAGTGCTTTGTGGACGCTCTCGGCCGCGAGCATGCCTGTTTTGATTGCGGTGTGTGCGCCCTTGATCTTGACGCCATTCAGGAATCCCGCATCGCAACCGACGAGCATTCCGCCCGGAAATGCGAGCTTCGGCAGTGATTGCAGGCCGCCCTTGTTAACGGCCCGGGCGCCATAGCCGATTCGCTTGCCGCCGTCGAGGTACTGGCGAATCTTCGGATGCAGCTTCCAGCGCTGGAATTCATCGAACGGTGACAGGTGCGGGTTCGTGTAGTCGAGCGCAATGATCAGCCCGAGATATACCTGGTTATTTTCCGCGTGGTACAGGAATCCACCGCCCTCGGTGTGGTTATCGAGCGGCCAACCCGCTGTGTGTACGACGAGCCCTTCCTGGTGTTTGTCCGGCTCGATTTCCCAGACTTCCTTGATGCCAATGCCGTAATGCTGTGGGTCGGCGTCCGCGCGCAGATCGAATCGGTCCATGACCACCTCGCCGAGATTGCCGCGCACACCTTCGGCGAAAATCGTGTACCGCGCTGTCAGTTCATACCCAGCCTGGTAGGAATCTTTTCTTTGTCCGTCTTTTCCAACACCAAGATCGCTGGTCGCCACACCGGTGACGCGCCCCTCGCTGTCGTAAAGCACCTCGGAGGCCGCAAATCCGGGAAAGACGTTAACGCCTAGCGCTTCGGCCTGCTCGCCGAGCCACTGGCACAGGCGACCCATGCTGATGATGTAGTTACCCTTGTTGTGCATCGGACGCGGCACGAACAGCCCGGGTGTGCGGATGCCCTTGTCAGCGCCAGTCAGGAAATAGACATCGTCGCCGGTGACGGCTGTCTTGACCGGAGCACCCATTTCCTTCCAATTTGGAAACAGTTCATCAAGACCGGTCGGTTCGAACACATTTCCGGACAGTATGTGTGCGCCAATTTCCGATCCCTTTTCGACCACGACAATGGACAGATTGCTGTCCAGCTGCATCAGGCGACAGGCCGCAGACAGTCCGGCCGGACCACCTCCGATGATGACGACATCGAATTCCATCGACTCGCGTTCGTTTGCTTCTGTCATAGTTACCGGGCTCAGAGATAGAATTGAGTTTATCGCGGCTCACGTGCGTGCCGAAAAAAGGATAACCGCTATTTTGACTATTCGCGAGGCCTACGAAGCCAGCCTCCGTTCCCACGGCCACGAAAGAGACGTGGCCCAGGAGAGAATCGTCGATCTGCTCGACGATTTGCGACAACGGCTGCACGAGCACCGGCCGCAGCGCGGCATCCGCCGATTCTTCAGGCGGCCAGATTCGCCGTCTAACGACATCGTCAGGGGCGCCTACCTCTGGGGTGATGTTGGGCGCGGCAAAACGTTCTTAATGGACCTGTTTTTCGAGTCGCTGGATGTCGAGAACAAGAAACGTATCCATTTTCACCGCATGATGCGCGACGTTCACGAACGCATGCAGGCGCTGGGCAATGTCGAGGATCCTCTCGACAAGGTTGCTGACGACATTGCGCACGATACGACGATTTTGTGCTTTGACGAGTTCTTCGTCAGCGATATCGGCGACGCCATGATTCTCGGCCGGCTGCTCGCGGGCCTGTTCGAGCGCGGCGTGACACTCGTCGCGACGTCAAACTCCCATCCTGATGACTTGTACAAGGGCGGGTTACAGCGTCAGCAGTTCATGCCCGCAATCGAGAGACTCAAAGAGCACACCGATATCGTGCAGTTGAAAGGTGATGTGGATTACCGCCTGCGGCTCTTACAGCAGGCCGGGACTTACCTGACACCCGATGGTGATGACGCCCAGGCACGATTGCAGCACTTTTTCGACGATTCCGCGTCAAGCCAGATAGAGGCGGATGCGCTGCTCGATGTCAATGGACGCGATATTCGCGCAAAACTCTGTGCCAAAGGCATCGCCTGGTTCGAATTCGACGATATTTGCGACGGCCCACGCAGTCAGAACGACTACATCGAAATTGCGCGCTGGTATCCGACCGTCGTCGTTTCGGGCATACCGAAGTTGGGCCCGGATCTTGAAAATCAGGCGCGGCGCCTGATTGCGCTCGTCGATGAGTTCTACGACCGTCGCGTCAAACTGATCCTGTCGGCCGCTGCACCCGTCGATGCACTGTACGCCGGCGAGCGCCTCGACTTCGAGTTTGAGCGAACTGTGAGTCGATTGATAGAAATGCAGTCAACTGACTACCTGGCGGCGCCTCACCTGGCGTAAACTGCGCATCTGACGGACACCCATCGCCACAAGCGACCCATCATGAAAGACGAATTAATTCTCG
>WTCH01000340.1 GCA_013138675.1 Woeseiaceae bacterium
GTTGTTACAGAAAGTATCGAGCTTTTACGTGGAACAAGGTGACGCCGTTCGCGACCAGGGTGAGCGCTTGAGTGAGGTTTTCGATCGCCTCGCGCCGGAGGCCGCTGCGGACGACCTCGCGCTGACACCGGCACCGGCAGAGCAACTGCGGCAACTGCTGAGCAAGAACTTCGACTACGACTTCGGGGGCCACGGCGGCGCCCCGAAATTTCCCCATGCAACGACACTGGAGTGGTTACTACGAACTTGGAGAAACACGGCCAACGACGATGAGCCCGACATCGATGCCCTGTTCATGGCAACGCTGACACTCACACGCATGGCGGACGGCGGCATCTTCGACCATGTTGGCGGTGGTTTCTGCCGTTATTCAGTCGATCGCTACTGGCAGATCCCGCACTTCGAGAAGATGCTGTACGACAACGGCGCTTTGCTTGCTGCCTACTCGCAAGCGTTTCTTGCAACGGGCGAGCCGTTGTTCCGGAAAACAGCGAGTCGAGCGGCCGATTGGATGCTCGCCGACATGCAATCGCCCGACGGCGGTTTCTACTCCTCGCGTGATGCTGACTCCGAAGGTGAGGAAGGCAAGTTCTACGTCTGGACACCAGATGAAGTGGGTGCCCTGCTCGATGACGAGCAATTCGGCCTGGTCGCGAGAAAATTCGGCCTCGACAAGGAGGCCAACTTCGCGGGCAAGTGGCACCTTACCGTGCACGAGGCTGTTGATGACCCGGAATCGAAGATTGAACCGGCTCTCAAACTGCTGCTCACCGAGCGCGAGACACGAGTACACCCAGGTCGCGACGACAAGCAACTAACGTCGTGGAACGCGCTTGCCATTCGCGGCATGGCGATCGCGGGCCGCGTACTCGAACGCGACGACCTGATCGATGCGGCCGAATCGGCGTGTGACTTTATTCGCGAGAATCTTGTTGTCGATGGCCGCTTACTTGCCAGTTACAAAGATGGTCAGGCGCGGTTTTCTGCGTACCTCGATGACCACGCATTCCTGGTCGATGCCATCCTCGAACTGCTGCAATCACGATGGAACAAACGGCATCTGGATTTCGCAATCACACTCGCTGACCTGATGCTCGAGCATTTCGAAGACACCGGGAATGGCGGCTTTTTCTTTACGGCCGATGACCACGAAACGCTGATGCATCGGCCGAAGCCTTTTGCCGATGATGCCATCCCATCCGGCAATGGTATTGCGGCACTCGCGTTGCAGCGGCTGGGCCATGTGCTGGGCGAACAGCGCTACATTGATGCTGCCGAGAAAACACTGCGCAGCGCGTGGAAGGCCATGGACGAATATCCACACGGCCATGTCACGTTGATCACGGCACTCGAGGAGTATCTCGAGCCACCCGAGATTATCGTGATCCGCGGCGATACTGCTGACATCACAACCCGACGCGACCAGACATTGAAGATCTACTCACCTTCACGACTGGTATTGGCGATCGGCTCGGATGAAGTGGATTTACCCGGACTGTTGGCCGAACGTGCGCCAGTCGACGGAAAAATCGTTAGTTATCGATGCGTCGGTACGCATTGCGAGCTGCCAGAAATCAGTACGCCGTAAGTGCCATGCCCGCCGCAGGAACGATAGTCGCCGAGTTCTGCCCCATGAACCTGACAGGTACGGACTCGATCGCCAATCCGGCATTGCGTACGACTGCGAAATGCAGATGCGGCCCACTCGAGAATCCTGTGTTGCCCGAGTCTGCGATGTACTGACCACGCTGCACGCGATCGCCTGGACTCACGCGAATCGAGTTGGTGTTCAGGTGTGCGTAAATCGCGTAGGTGCCGTCTTCATGCAGAATACGAATGACGTTTGCAGCAGGCCCGTCACGTGCAGGGTCCAGGCCGCCACGAAAGTTACTGGCAGCAACATCAAACACTACTCCACCACGCGCCGCCATGATGTCAGTGCCAATCGGCATCGCGACGTCCACCGCATAATGACTATCTCGTGTCACATGGGTCGCCACCTCGGGAAAGGCCTGTGTGATCGGATGATTTGTCGCAATCGCAAACGGCACACGGTAGGCCTGGCCCGGACGATGCCGCGAAGAAGGATCGCCGGCAAGGTATTGGTACTGGTACTCGAGAAACGGCGCCGCCTCATTCTCGAGCAAATCGAGTGCGATTAGTGATAAATCAGTACGGGGCGGAACGACCCAGGTCAGGGACTGGTCCGGGTGCGGGAATTCCAGTCCTCGAATGGTCTTGAATTTAACGACGAGTTCGACCGGAGCATACGATTCGTTGTGTGCAATGAGCTGGACCGTGCGGCCGATGAATTCGTGCGTGACATCGACTTCAGTATCATTTTTGGACGCACCTTGCAGCTGGCGGATCTCGACGAGGGTGTCATCGTCGGGCGGGCGATCCGAATAGTTCCACTCACCGTCAGGCCCGCGATACTTGTATAGCGATTGTGCGGAGGCAAAGCCGCCAACTGTCAGCAGCAGGATGATCGCTACAAGTAGCGACTTAGGAGCCGATCTTTGTCCGCCGCCAACCATCGTCGGTTCGCTTGATCTCATACGCAGGCCAGTACTGATTATCGAGTTTTAATGTGATGACTTCGACGACATCGTTCCAGGTCACCGTCTTCAGGCGCACTGACTCGCGGTCCTGTTTAGCCGCCACCGCACCAATAAATGCTTCCAGATCCGGTGTCGGCGTTTCATCGACCTCAATCACGCGGCGGCCTGCCCACAGTCCGTACCGCGTCGCAGGCGAACCGTAACTGAAGAAGGCGACGTACACGCCGTAAGGGTCAATACCGCGTTGGGCGGCCATTGGCCGATGCGGATCCTGAATCAGCGCACCTGCCCATGATACTGCTCTGTCGATGCCGCGACCGTCCAGTACCGCTGTCTCAATTTCGATATCGTGCGCGCTGCCGTTACGCCACACTGTCACCATAACTTGCGGTTTTTGAACGGCTTTCTCAAGGCTGCGGAATGTTGTCACCACCTCGCCGTCGACGGCCAGGATCATGTCGCCGTTGCGCAAATTAGCGGACGCATCGGTGCCAGCGACAAGTCGCGTGATACTCAGGGCGCGACGATTAACCGGGTTGTTGGCCTCGAGCCGTTCCAGCCACTCTTCGTCGACACCCATGTTGCGAGCCGCGAACAATGGCGAGTACACAAACTCAGCTTCCAGTGAAAAGAACGGCCGCCCTTCTCGCACGATGTCGACAAATTCCATGAGGAGATCCGCGCCAATGCCACGATTCAGTTGCGAATTATCACCACCCGACTGAATCGCGAAGCTCGACCAC
>WTCH01000253.1 GCA_013138675.1 Woeseiaceae bacterium
TGTCCGGCGCGATGTTCGGCGAGCTGACAAAAATCTGCTCCGGCGTCATGCTCGACGAACCATAGAACGCTGTATTGGCTTTGCGATCCATCGTCAGGCCGGCACCTTCGAATGCGACGCCAGCAAACAGGCCGCGGCTGCGTGAGTATGAAACAACTTCAGCCTGGAAACGGATGTCCGTCGCGACAGATGTATGCCTTCCGACCGGGCCGGCTGCAACCGAGGCATCCGCACCAAGAGTAAATTTGCCATCGGCGATGCTCTCGACACCCTTGCGTGTGCGAAAAACAAGGATGACGTCGGTAGACTGCGCGCCGACCTGCCAGCCAATGCTGCCGCCGGTCATCGTTATGAACGCCGGGTTGCTCCACGAGTCGTCGTCCTGTCGCACAACCAGGATTCCGCGCCCGCGCCGCGCACCAATACCGAAGCCGATCTTGACCACGTTGGGAATGACCGCGACCGCATACGCCCTGGAAAGCAGCGCTGGTGGTATGGATTTTTCCGGAATACGCAGTAACTGATCGAGGACGTCAGCTGCATCGGCAACGCGACGTTCCTCTCGCGTCGCAGCGTCTGCTGGTAGCGCGATAAACATCACCATGAAAATGACAATGGCCCTACGGGACAGATCGCTCATGAGTACCTATGAAAGCCAGCTACAGTAAGAGTTCAATGATACGCCAATTCCGGCGGTCTCTCACGATGTGAGGATTGGTGGCAGCGGCACCGCAAGAGTGGCGCAGACTGCGCGCAACAGGTCGGCTTCGACGTTTGTCAGTTTGCCGTCTGCGGCAACAGTGTTACTTATCGCTTTGACGATCATTTGCCGGCCCTCGCCATTCAAAGCAGAAAGCAAGTCGAGCTGCCTGTCTAGCACGGGCGCCGCAAATTCCCTCTCGACATCGTATCTGGCGTCGTGTGCCCAGCTGCCGAATAACTGCAGCCCGGCCCTGAAAGCTTTTTCGCCATCGTTGTCAGTTTGATGGCCGTGATGCGCAATGATGCGTAGCAAGTCGATGGCAGCCTTACGGACCGGGGCGCGCTTGGCGCTGCGCTGCTTCTTGCGGCGCGACGGGTGCATAGCCCGCTGCAGGGAACTGACCAATACCCGGTTAAAACAGTATTCATAAAGGTCAATTTCGCCGTCGACCTCGATCAGGCGTCTTGCCAGGTCGATCAAATATTCGAGTTCCGCAGCTTTTCGCTGTCGCAACGCAGGAAACGCGATTTCGAGTAGCGGCAAACGGTAACCGCCGCTGATCTTCTTGATCTCATCGTAGTACTGCTTCACGAGATTGGCGCGCTGCTCACCGAGTTGTTCGTATGCCAGTGATAACTGGCGCTCAAGAACGCGGCCGCTGCGATCGAAAATCAACGCAATCGCTAACAGGTACGCGTTATTCGGCGAATGTGCTGCCGCGTACAATAACTCTGGAATAGACTGTCGCAGCTTGCCCGCGAACTCGACCTGTTCCTGGCTCGGGTGGCCGACGTTATCAACGACTCTGTCAGGCGAAACATCGGTTGCCACGCTGGCAGCGCCGCCGGCCGCCGCCGCAGCTACGCCGGCGTACTGTTCTGCTGCTTCCATTTGGTGTGCGGCACGCGTGGCTCTGTAATCGACGTCCGGGTAGTCCTCGGGCTTAAAGCTTGGATCGAGCGCCTGGATGCGTTGCGTCAGCGGCGGGTGGGTTGCGAATATGCTGCTGAGATTCGAACCTGTACCGAACAGCATATGGCTCACTTCCTCCGGCTCTGCCAATTGGAAACGCGAGCCCGCCTCGTAACCACCGATCTTTTTCAACGCGTTGGCGATGCCGGACGTCTGCCGTGTGAACTGGACGGCCGACGCGTCCGCCAGGTATTCGCGCTGCCGCGAGACGCTGGCTTTGATAAGGCGCGCAAAAAATGCACCTAGCCCGCCGACAACGAGTAGCCCTACTGCGACGACCATCCCGACCGCAACCAACTTGGCGCCATCCCGGCTGCGCACGTGGCGCATGCTAAACAGGATTCTGCGCCCGATAATCGTGAGTACGATGATGCCGAACAGGACACCCATAAGACGGATATTCAGGCGCATGTCGCCGTTCAGTACATGACTGAACTCGTGGGCGATAACACCCTGGAGCTCATCTCTGTTCAGGAGTTCGAGTGCGCCCCGCGTGACAGCGACAGCTGCGTCCTCGGGCGCATACCCGGCTGCAAACGCATTGATGCCCTGTTCGTTTTCAAGGACATAGATTTCAGGAACGGGTACGCCGGACGCCAGCGCCATTTCCTCGACGACATTTCTCAATCGTTGGTGCAATGGGTCCATGTTGTTTTCGCCGACGAGGGTCCCGCCGAGGTCCTGGGCAACGCGGCCACCACCGGATCGCAACTGCCGGGTTTTGACGAGAGTGGCGCCGGCGATGACCAGTATCGCGAATAATCCGGCGCCCCCAAAAACCTTTTGATTATGGGCAATGTGGGTCGCGTAGTCTGAAGTGGTTTGGGTAAATGAAAACGCAAAGCCGATGACGAGCGATACGCTGACAACGATCGCCGCCGCCGCGAGCAGATAGAGAATGACAAGCCGCCGCGTTGAGCGGCGTGCCTGGTCTTGTGCGTCAAAGAAATTCACTGCAGCACCGAGCGTCCGTCAAGAACGCCTGGGATCAGGTGAATGAAACTTCAGGCGCGGAGCGCATCTCTTCGGATTCAATCTCCAGAAAGCTGGCCAGCGCGAAGCTGAAGAACCCGGCGATGACGTTGTTTGGGAAATTCTGTACCGAATTGTTGTACTGCAGGACCGTGTCGTTAAACGCCTGGCGTGAGAACGCGACCTTGTTCTCGGTGCTGGCGAGCTCTTCCTGGAACTGCATCATGTTTTGATTCGCCTTGAGATCAGGATAAGCTTCGGATAAGGCGAATAGCTTGCCGAGTGCGCTCGTCAAAGCGCCTTCAGACGCACCGAGCTCCTTCATGGCCAGTGCGTTGGCAGGATCGGCTTTGGCGGCATCGAGGCTGGACGATGCGGCATTGCGTGCGTTGATCACGGCTTCGAGCGTCTCGCGCTCATGTTTCATGTAGCCCTTGACGGCTTCGACGAGGTTCGGAATCAGGTCGTAGCGCCGGGTCAACTGTACGTCGATTTGGGAGAAAGCGTTCTTGACACGATTGCGCTCATTAACGAGGCGGTTGTATATGCCAATGCCCCAGAACACAATTGCTGCAAGAACCGCCAGGAAAACCACGAATGAAGTCACTGTCCCGCTCCTTGTCAAAAGTTCGAAGATCGAAGCATAACGCTCGTACACAGCTTTCACTAGTGGTGGTGGCGTTTATCGCGATTTCAATGCCGGCCCGAGGCGAGTGGGTTGGTGGCGCACGCCCGATGATGGGCACGGAAGTGAGCGTTCGTCTGTGGCACGACGATGCCACGACCGGTGAGGAAATCGTTGAGCAGATTTTTGCCGAGGTCGATCGAATTGACCGGTTGATGAGTACCTACAAGGACGACAGTCGCATCTCGGAAATCAATCGGCTTGCTGCAATGGAGCCCATCGTCGCGGGCGATGAGCTTTTTCAACTGATTCGCCGCTCGCTGGATATTTCGGTCCTGACGCGAGGCGCATTTGATATCACCTACGACAGCGTTGGTCAGCACTACGATTTTCGCAACCGGCAAAGACCTGATGATGCGACAGTCGAAGCTGAACGCCAGTTGATCGACTTCCGATTTGTCGAGCTGGACCAGGCGGCCGGCACAGTCCGTTTTCGCGAAGAGGGTGTGCGCATCAATCTCGGTGGAATTGCGAAAGGTTATGTCGTCGAGCGCGGCGTCAGCATTCTGCGTTCGCGCGGAGTGCAGAATGGCATCGTGACCGCCGGCGGTGACTCACGCTTGCTCGGCGACCGTCGTGGTCAACCGTGGATGGTCGGCATACGAGACCCGCGCGCTGACGGGCAGGTCGCCATCTCGGTGCCGCTGGAAGATGAGGCGATCTCGACGTCCGGGGATTACGAGCGTTATTTCGAAGAAGGTGACACTCGCTACCACCACATTATCCAGCCCAGCACAGGCGAGCCGGCCAGCGGTGTGCACAGCGCAACGGTGTTCGGGCCCGATGCGGTCATCACCGACGCGCTGTCGACGTCCGTTTTCGTCATGGGCGTTGACCAGGGCCTGCGGCTGATCGCGACCTTGCCCGATTACGAGAGCATCGTCATCGATGGGGACGGGCGCATTTTTTATTCGGATGGCCTGCAACAGCCGTCGCAGTAGCATCGATGGCCACAAACAAACACCCTGCCTGTCGCTGAATAGAGACGGATATTCACTTTAAATTCAGCTAGATAGCTCTATCATAGATAATCCATCGGCGACAACATTGGCGTCCGTGCCGGCGGCCAGGGCGGGGCATTTGCGATGTCTCAAAATATCTGGAAAAAACAGCAATTTAACGTAATCTGTAACGATTGCGTGACATGGATGTCTATTGAGGCGCAGGAAGGACGTGGATTTCAGGGCAAACGGTGATTTTTGGCGCGGCGATTATGTTCAGACAAGACCGGCCATTTGTGACTTCAATCACGGCCCCGGCAGGGCCCTGCCTGTCACCATTCAACGTCTGGCTGTGCCGCCCCAGGACACGGATTGTGCCTGGCTGACACTACAAGGATTGAGATTATGAAAATGAAGATTATTTTATTGGGTCTCTTATTCAGCGCGTTTGCCGCGACCAGTCTCGCCTCGTCGGACCTGACAGGTCAGGCTGCGCCGGACTTCGCGTTGAAGAGCGCGTCAGGTGAAAACCTGCGGCTCTCGGAGTATCGCGGTGACGTTGTCATGGTGAATTTCTGGGCGACGTGGTGTGGTCCGTGCCGCCAGGAGATGCCGCTACTCGACGAGTTGTATTCGCGCTATGGACGCGTCGGATTCAGCCTGCTCGGCGTCAATATCGACGATAACTCATCGAAAGCCATGAACATGGTTTCCGAACTTGGCGTGAGCTTCCCGGTGCTGTTTGATTCGAGCAAGGAAGTCAGCAAGCTGTACGAAGTCGATGCAATGCCGGTCACTGTACTTATTGACCGTGAAGGCACCATTCGCTACGTGCACCATGGCTACAAACCGGGTTACGAAGAAAAATACCTCGACCAGATTCGGTCATTGCTGAGGGAGTAAGCGCGACGCTTGGGTCCGCAGGAGAGTGATGGTGACAAATCGACTATTGATCAGCCTTATCGTAAGCCTGTTGCTGGCATTCAGCGCGACATCGATCGCGCAGGAAACTGCAGCAGGAAATGCCGAGGCTGCATCTCGCGAGAAGTTTCGCAGTCTTGATGAGGATGTGCAGGACCTGAAGAAGGAAGTGCTCGATCTCAACAGGGACCTGTTCCTGCTTGAGGAAGAGCTGCTGTTTCCAGCCAACTCCCAGGTCGCGTTCTTTCTTTCGTTGGACGTTGGCGAGTATTTCAATCTCGACTCGGTCAACCTGAAGATCGATGGCAAGGAAGTTGCGAACTACCTGTATACCGAACGCGAAGCCGATGCGCTGGTTCGTGGCGGTGTACATCGCGTCCATATGGCAAACCTGAAAACGGGTGATCACGAGCTGATCGCTGTTTTCACCGGTGGCGGGCCGAATACTCGCGACTACCGGCGTGGTGCAACGCTGACATTCGACAAGGGCATCGGTTCCAAATACATCGAGCTTGAGATCACGGACCGAGTGAAGAAACAGCAGCCGGAGTTCGTCATCAAGGAATGGGAGTGATCCTTGTTGCGTTGCCGCTCATTTTCTGTCGTTCTTTGTTTTCTGTTGTTGGCCTTAGTGCCAACGGCATACGCTGCCAAGAACGACCCTGAACCGATTGTCGTGAAGGACCCGCACTATGGCGAGGTCCTTTTCCACTTTTATAAGGAAGATTACTTCCCGGCCATCGTGCGACTTTTGGCGGCGCAGCAACAGGGTCTGCTTAGCGAGCATGCAGAACAGTCTGAGCTATTGCTCGGTGGTCTGTATCTTTCCTACGGACATCATCTCGAGGCTGCGGTCATCTTTGAGCGCCTTCTGGCGGACAATGTCGATCTGGAGACTCGTGATCGCACCTGGTTTTTCCTGGCCAAAATCTGGCTGCAACGCGGCTATCTCGACAAGTCGCAGGAAGCGATTTCCTACCTGAGTGAAGACCTGCCCGACAACCTGCGGCGTGAAGCTCAGATGCTGCAGTCGCAGATTTATATCAACAGTGGCCAGTACGAGCGTGCAATCGCTTTGCTGCAAAATTGGAAAGGCAGAACAGAATGGGCCAGCTACGCCAAGTTCAATCTCGGCGTCGCCATGGTGCGCAGTGGCAATGTCGCCGGCGCCGAACAGATTCTGAGCGAGCTCGGCGAACTCAACCCTTTCAATGAGGAAATGGCGTCCCTGCGCGACAAGGCAAACCTCGCGCTTGGCTATGCGCTGTTGCAGGATGGCCGGCCGCTCGCCGCCAAGGAACCGTTGCAGCGCGTGAGGCTTGAAGGCCCGTTTTCGAACAAGGCTCTGCTGGGCATCGGCTGGGCAGATGCAGAATCTGAAAATTACCGGCGCGCACTGGTGCCGTGGATGGAATTACGCAGTCGCGATTTGCTCGATCCAGCGGTGCAGGAGTCCATGCTTGCTATTCCGTACGCGCTCGGCCAGCTCGAATCAATAAGCCAGGCAGCGGATCACTATCTCAACGCGATCGAGGCATTTTACGAGGAAGCCAATCGCATCGACCGTACGATCGGCTTCATCGAGTCCGGCGACATCTTCAACCAGTTTCTCACCGACGATCCGCTCGATAGCACGGGCTGGTTCTGGCAGCTGGAGCAGTTGCCTGAGGGGCCCGAGTCCCGCTACCTGTACCACTTGCTGGCAACGCATGAATTCCAGGAAGGTCTGAAGAATTATCGGGACCTGCACTACCTCAATAACAACCTCGAGCAATGGCAGGGCAGCGTCGATGTGTTTGCCAACATGCTCGAGACGCGCAAGCAGGCCTACGATGAGCGACTGCCGCGAGTCGAGGACGCGCTGTCCCGTGCCGACATCGACGCCATGGTGCAGCGAAAATTTGAATTCGATGCGCAGCTCGATGAAGTCGAACAAGGCCATGACTGGCTCGCGCTCGCCAACGAACGAGAGTTCGAGATGTGGGGCGAGATAGCGGGTTTTGAGAGTACGCCGGCGCTCAGGGTGGATATTCCCGAAGCCGATGAGGTTCGAGATAAGGTCATGTTGCTCAAGGGTGTGTTGCAGTGGCAGCTAGAGCGGGACTTCAAGGACCGCGTGTGGCGCGAACGCCGCGATGTACGCAAGACCGGTGAGGCACTCGTCGAAGCGCAGCGCTCGCGGCGGAAAATCGACGATTCGATGCGCAACGAACCGTTGCGTTTTGAGGAATTCAGCAATCGCGTTTACGGTCTCGGCCCGAAAATCGACGGCATGCAGCTGCGTGTTGCCGAGGCAATGGGCGAACAGCGCTCGTTTCTTGAGTCGATTGCGGTTGGCGAATTGCGGGCACAGAAGCAACGGCTGGACGCATACACGGTACAGGCGCGCTTCGCGCTGGCCGCAATTTACGATCTTGCCGCAGCAGGGGACGGAGCAGGCGAATGAACGCACGTTTCCTCATTCTACTGGCACTTATCCTGATTGGGACATCGGCTCAAGCCGACAACATCAAGAAGCGGGATACGATTGCGAGCCTCGAAGACAAAGATGTGGAGATTCGTACCGGCAAGGTCATCGTAGGCAGCACAGACCTGGCACGTGACAACTACCGCGCGTTTCTTGACCTCGTTTCCGAAGATCCTGAACTGCGCTCCGAGGCGATGCGCCGTCTGGGTGACCTCGAGCTCGATGCTACAGAGGCGGAGCAGCTCTCCACTAACATCGATACGCTGAATCACGAGAGCTTCAACAATGCGATTCAGCTTTACCAGCAATTGCTCGAGTCGTATCCCGACTATCGCCGCAATGACACGGTTCTCTATCAGCTCGCTCGCGCTTATGAAATGGGGGGGCGCAACGATGAAGCGCTGGTCGTCCTGAACGAACTGGTCGATAAGTACCCGGGCACAGAGCTGATCGACGAGGTTCAGTTCCGTCGCGGTGAGATGCTATTCCTGCGCAAGAATTACAACGATGCCGAGCTGGCGTACAAAGACGTCATCGCTTACGGTGACGCATCGCGTTTCTACGAGCAATCGCTGTACAAACTCGGCTGGGCGCAGTTCAAGCTGGGATGGAATGAAGAAAGCCTCGCTCCGTTCTTCGAATTGCTTGATCGAAATATTCGCAACATCGAATTACAGGAAGGTGAGAACCGGCTGGAGCAGTTGAGTCGTGCCAACCAGGAACTCGTTGAAGATGCTTTTCGCGTATTGAGTATCAGCTTCTCCTACATGCAAGGCGCTGACAGCATTACCGAGTTTTTGAATTCACAGGGCCAGCCGGAGTTCGCGTACGTCATTTATATGAACCTCGGAGACCTGTTCCTCGAGAAAGAGCGATTCCAGGACGCGGCCCAAACGTATGAGGCCTTTGTCGAGCTAGACCCATACCATCCGAAGTCGCCACTGTTGCAGGTCGAGGTTATCGAGTCCTACAAGCGGGGCGGTTTTCCAAGCCTGGTGCTCGAGGGCAAGAAAGGTTTTATTGAACGCTACGGTATGGACGGTGATTTCTGGATACGCAATCCGCGTGCCGAGAACACCGGTGTAGAGGCACATCTCAAGGCGAACCTGACGGATCTTGCCAAGTACTACCACGCCGAGGCGCAAAAAGACGGCGAACGTGCCGACTACCAGGAAGCAGCTCGCTACTACCGCAAGTACCTTGCGTACTTCCCAGGCGAGCCCGACACGGCCAATACGAATTTCCTGCTGGCCGAGATTCTGTTCGAAAGCGAGCAGTATGACGAAGCAACGGTCGAGTACGAAAGAGCGGCCTACGAGTATCCGACGCATGAGCGCTCGGCCGAGGCCGCGTATGCAGCGATTCTCGCGTATCGTGAGCACGAGCAGCGACTGACGGACCCGGCCGATACGGAGGCGAAAGTGGCCTGGCATCAGCGCTACCTGGACAGCGGCCTGAAATTTGCCGACACCTTCCCGCAACACCCCGAATCGGGTGCCGTGTTGACCACCGTTGCCGAAGATCTGTTCGCACAGAACCAGTTCGACCTGGCAATTGCAGTGAGCCAGATAATTGTCGCCAAGCAACCACCGGTCAAACCCGAACTTGCCAGAACGGCCTGGACCGTCATTGCGCATTCGCAATTCGACCTCGATAATTTTGCGGTTGCCGAGGACTCGTATTACCAGCTGCGCACCTTCACACCTGCTGACGATGTTGTTGCAGCTCAGGAGATCAAGGATCGCATCGCGTCGTCGATCTACAAGCAGGGTGAGCAAGCCCGTGACGCTGGCGATCTCGAAACTGCCGTTACTCATTTCCGCCGCCTGGGCCAGGTTGTTCCGGATTCGGATATTCGGGCGACGGCTGAGTACGACGCTGCGGCAGCTCTGATTAACCTTGCGGCGTGGGATCGTGCATCGGGCGTGCTCGAACAGTTCCGCACGGATTATCCGGACAGTGAATTCGCAGATGATATTACCCAAAAACTCGCGGTCACCTACCTCGAGGCTGGACGCGGCATGCAGGCTGCACAGGAATTCGAGCGCATCGCTGTATCTGCCTCGAGCACCGACGATGTGCGTCGTGAAGCACTGTGTAAAGCGGCGGAATTGTACAAAGAGAGCAATACGACCACGAGCGAGCAGCGCGTACTCGAGACCATCATCGTGTCGTATCCAAACCCACTGTCTGAATCGGTCGAAGCTCGCTACCGGTTACTTGAAATCTCACGTGCGGCCGGGGATGACGCGGCAGTGACGGCGCGACTCCAGGAATTGATACGGGTGGATGCGACGGCTGGGCCACAGCGATCCGATCGAACGAAGTACATCGCCGCGACGGCCTCACTGGAGCTCGCGGAACCCGTGCTGAGGCGATTCATGGTCGTCAAGCTGAATCAGCCGCTTGCCGACAGCCTGAAGCTCAAACGCTCACTGATGGAAGACGTGATCAAGGTCTACACCGATGCGGCTGACTACGGCGTTGCCGAAGTGACTACGGCTGCAACCTATCGACTCGGTGAGGTGTACGAACAGTTCAGCTCGGACCTACTGGATTCCGAGCGACCGGCAAACCTCGATGAAGCGGCGATGGAGCAATACGAATTGCTGCTCGAGGAGCAAATGTACCCATTTGAGGAAAAGGCAATCGATTTGTACAAGGCGAATGCAGATCGTGCACCCGATGGGGTGTATGACGAATGGGTGAAGAGAAGTTTTGACCGCCTCGCCGGCCTGATGCCGGCGCGGTACGCGAAATCGGAGCGCGCAGAAGATGCCGTTACAGCGCTTTATTGAGCATCGCACGGGGGCTCGGTCGCGGCTCAAGCCGCTCCTACTCCTGTGGAGCGCGCTGGTCGTGGCTGGTTGTGCCTCATCGGGCGGCCCGGCACCCGCAGAGCGCCGCAGTCAGTCGTCTGAGACTGTCGCGGTGCAGCACCCGGAGATTTCGGCGCAGGCGCAAACGCTGTTCGAACAGGCCGTTGCCGTTATGGCGTCGGGCGACTTCATCGAAGCGGAGCTGCGCCTGAAGGAATTCCTGCTGCAATACCCGGCTTACCCCGGTGCGCACGTCAATCTGGCCATCATTCACGGCCAAAACGGCAACGAGAAGGCCGCGCAGGCCTCTGTTGACGCGGCTTTGGCGTTAAATCCCAATCATCCGGCAGCCCTCAACCAGCAGGGCATGCTGCTTCGCAGAAATGGCAATTTTATTGAGGCAGAAGCCGCTTATTTGAAGGCCGTCACAGCTTCACCCGATTACGCCTTGGCACACTACAACCTGGGTGTTCTCAACGAACTGTATCTGCAGCGTCTGGATGTTGCATTGCAACATTTCGAGATTTACCAGGGGCTCGTGGGAAATGACGCACAAGTTGAGAAATGGATCAAAGATCTGACGCGCCGTGTGGCGGCGAGTCAGCGTACGGCAAACGTGGCGGAATGACGGACATGAGTACTGCATCACTCAAAGTATTCGGCCCCCGATTCATGCTAGCCATGTTGTTGGCGACGTTTGCCAGTTTTGCACAGGATGC
>WTCH01000276.1 GCA_013138675.1 Woeseiaceae bacterium
ATGCGTAATCGGCAAAAGTGAACGCGAGCTCCATCTCGGTAACCTCGCCGTCGGCATTGCGGTACTCGAGCTTCTCGATCGGCCAGTCGTTATCGGCCTGCGGGTTACTACCGAAGCTGATTCGTTCGGCGGCGTGATCGCCGCCATCCGGGTTGACCAATATGAACGGGTGGGCGCGACTCTCCAGAGCGGCACTCGCGACGAACCAGGCGTCGAGCAGCGGTTTTTTTGTCTTGGTCTGCGTCCCGCGATTAATAAGGTGCAAACTCGCGCGATTGCTGTCGAGCGCGCAAAGGAACCCGGACAACAAATCCTCGTGGCGTGCCGCGGAGGTTTGCGCGACCACAACCTGGCGGTGCCCGATGCCAAGATAGCCGAGCTCGAACCGATACGAATCGAAGGGGTCCTCGCCGGGTTTTGCGGCCGGATTATCATAAGCACGAACCCAGCTCAGCACATGTACCGGAAGGCGGGATCCCAACAGGCGAGAGAATGGCGGCAATCCGTCGCGGGCAAGATAGTCTGCCGATACCAGCGCCACTACCCGGGTAACGAGCTGCATCTCTTCATTAGAGAATGACTGCCAGTCGAAACTGGCGAACCAGGAATCGTGTATGGCCGGAGTGTACTTGCCGTCGATTTCAAGCGTCGCGATTCTAATCGCGGTGAACAGTCCCGCGAAATTCGCGGCGTCACGCTCGAAGACCTCGCTCGCTGTCGTGCACGGGTCGTCACTTTCGATCAACTCCAGCTCGGGCAGCTTGCTGAATCCGGGGTCGGGGCCCACAAACCTGACCAGTACCGGGTCGTCCTGCCAGGCCTGCAATGCCTGCAACGCGCGTTCAATTCGGATTCTTCGTTCAGGCAGCATCTCGACCGAACCGTGTGCCCGTTGTTCGAGCATTCCGGACAGGGCGCCGGCGTCAAAATGGCGGGAACCCGAGCCGACGCTGGTTTTTACGCTGCCGGGTTCGTTCGCGTCGGCTGACTTGGCCTTTTCCACATCGAGTAGCGACTGCAATCCGTGAATGTGTTGGTCAATCTGCTGGCGAAGCTGTTCCCGGCTTTGATCATGTCGGTGCCGAATTGCATGCAACATCAAATGCAGCGATACGCGCGGTCCGTAACTCAGGAATTGTCCGCCGGGCACTATCGCGTCCTTGAGTCTGTCGAGGTCTGCTTGCAGTTTTTCCCGGTTGCCCGAATCGAGGTCGAGTTGCTCCTGCAGGGCGGCTGCCGCTTTCGCAAACACCTCGACCGCGTCAACGGGATCAGGACCATCAAGCTTCTGCCTGAGATAGCGTTCTATCCACGGGAGATTATCTTTCAGAATCCTGGCCTCGCCGGCATCCGGCGCCAGCGCTTCCAGCGATTCGACAAGATGCTCGCCGGCAGGCTTTGCGAGCACGGACAGGGTCGTGCCGTCGGGAGGAATCAAGTACAGCGGGTACTGATAACGAATGGCAGATGCATCACGATAGGCATTGAGCAGGGCCGGTAAGACCGCGTCCGACGGTAGCGTGGTAGCCGCTGCGGCGGCCGGTTCGCCATAGTGAAAACGGCGCAGCAGGCCGATCACATCCGTGTCGACGTTACCGTCGGCGCCGGCCTTGTCGAGCACGTCGTGTTTGCTTTCCGGTACGGAATTCATCGTTGCTCCGAGCTAGATGGCGAAGTTATCCAACGCCTTGTTCATGCCGGCGAGTCTCTCGTCGACGCTCATCTCCAGGCCGACCGAGGTCATCATGTCGTAACGTGGTGCATCCGGATTGTGATAGAGAATTCCCAACGGCAGGACTGAATCGTCGGCCGCGATTGCGAGGGCGGCCGCGATGTCCGACGGGTCATGCTCAGCCTGGTTCGGGAATAGTCGCTTGACGTTATCGTCGACCTGTACACCATTCTCGTGTGTGAGCAGTTGCATCCTCGCCGGTTCATCCTGCAAGGTCTTGCAGATCGATTCCACATACACCGGGCAGCGCTGGATAATTCGGACGAAACTGGTTCCCTTGTGTTCGTGCGCTTTCTTTATCACCTCGTGCCGGAGTGGGGCGTTCCAGTCAACGATTTGGGCGACGAAGGAAATATTCGTGACGCCGAGAGTAACTGTTAGCGGATTCAGCGGCGGCAGCAATGCGCCAGACGGATGCGTATTGGTCGGTACATCCAAAGGCGTGGTGGGAGACGTTTGTTTCTTGGTCAGTCCGTAGATGCCGTTATCGAATACCAGCAAGGTAATATCCATGTTGTAACGCATCGCGTGTATCCAGTGTGCAGCCCCGATCGAGAAACAGTCACCGTCGCCGGTCGCAACCCAGACATCCAGATCGGGACGCCTCGATTTGACACCGCAGGCGACCGGCAGCGCACGCCCATGCAGGCCGTGAAAGCCGTAGGTCTTCATGTAATGCGGCAGGCGGCTGGAGCAACCGATACCAGATACGGCTACTGTTTTCTCGGGCTTGACCTGGGACTCCCGGCAGACCCGGTGTACCGCGGCCAGGATTCCGTGGTCGCCGCAACCGGTGCACCAACGGGGTTCTGCACCGCAATAATCTTCTAATGTGAAATATCGGTCCTTGACCTCGAGGGACCAGTCACCTTTTAAGCCGAACATGCTTCTGCTCCTTCTGTCTCGGTGATATTCGCTTCAATGACTTTGCCGATGGTGCCAGGTTGTAGCGGGTGACCCGGAACCATGGACCAGCAATCGATATCTATTAGCGTATGCGCGCGCAGCACGATCGCGAGCTGTGAATAGCGGCGGTTTTCTTCGTTGATCAAAGGCGAATCAAGATCGTCGCTGTAATTGATCTCGATGGTCATCACCTTCTTGAATCCCGAAAAGATCTTCTTCAAACCAGGCTCGAGCGGCGACAAGAATCTGAGGTGGACCGAAGACACCCTGTGACCCTGCG
This sequence comes from Woeseiaceae bacterium, assembly GCA_013138675.1. Lineage (GTDB taxonomy): Bacteria > Pseudomonadota > Gammaproteobacteria > Steroidobacterales > Woeseiaceae > UBA1847. The sequence goes on from WTCH01000276.1 coordinate 2,919, forward strand.
CCCTCGCGCGGTCGACTGCCTCCTCAATTGCGCCCAGCGTTGATCCCCAACCGACGATCAACAGATCCCCGGTAGGATCGCCATGGATCTCGGGAGGCTTCAATGTCGCGCCCAGTGCCGCCAGCTTGCGGCTGCGCATATTCATGCCTTCCTGGTTTGAAGCTGAGTCGTATGCGATCTTGCTATTTCGGTTGTGTGCGAGGCCGGTGAGGACGTACTCGCCGCCGCGCATGCCGGGAATAGGCCTTTCCGACAAGCCGCTCGTCTCGTCCCAATTGTACGGCGAAACTTCCTTGTCCCAGGCTGACTGGTCCAGCGGTGGTGCAAACCACTCATCCGTGACTTCGGGCCGTTCTATCGGTTGGACACCAGTAGCGAGATTCGCGTCCGTTAGCATGAGCACCGGCATGCGGAACGACTCGGCCAGTTTGCGAGCCATGACCACGAAGTGGAAGCACTCCGAGATTGTGGTTGCAGCAATAACGATCTTGGGTGCATCGCCCGCAGCACCGTAAAGGCTCGAGAGCAGGTCGCCCTGTTCGACCTTGGTCGGAAGACCCGTGGACGGACTGCCGCGCTGTACGTCGATAATAACCAATGGAACCTCGGCCATGACAGCGAGACCGATCATCTCGGTCTTCAACGCCATCCCCGGGCCAGAGGTGATCGTGCAGGCAGTCTTGCCTGCATAGGATGCACCGATGGCAAAACCGATTGCGGCAATTTCATCCTCAGCCTGGTGCACAAAGCCACCGGTCAGATGAAAGTCTTCGGCAAGATAATGAGATGCCGATGTCGCCGGGGTGATCGGATACATCGCGACCATTTCTATGCCAGCAGCCATGACCCCGAGTCCCACCGCGGTGTTGCCGTTGATAACGACCGGTGATTTCATGAGATCTTCCTCGGCCGTGGGAATCTCGAACGCGTAGTCCAGATTTTCCTGTGCGAAAGCATAGCCGGCATCGAACAGGTCATGATTGATCTTGATGACCTTCTCGCTTTTCTTCTTGAATATTTTTGCGATCTCATTCTTGGCTGTATCGGTATCGCGACCAAAAATTCTGCACAGCATCCCGAGCACAAACATGTTCTTGCCCTTGCGAGGGTCGGGTACAAGCTTGAGGCATTCTTTCTGGATCGGCAGTTCATGAACGACCAGTCCCTGCGCGGCGAAATCGGCGAGCGCGTCCTTGTACTGATCGCGAATTTTCTCTTCGGGATCTTCGGCCCACATGCTTTCCAGCAAGACGACCGTGCCTTTCTTATACGCGTGATTTTCGATACGGGAGTAGAGCACCTGCTCGTTAAACGCGACGACCATTTCCGCTTCGTCGCCCATATTGGTCATTTCCTTCGACCCCATGCGGACGCGGATGCCGCTGGCGCCCTGGCGTTCTCTCGCGGGCGGCTGGATTTCGGCCGGAATGATTTCTACCGTCCAGACACCGTTGCCCATCTTGCCGCTCACCAGTCCAAGGATCTGGCCGCATTTTTGTGCGCCCTCTCCGGAATCGCTCACGATCTCTACGATGTACTCATCAACCTGCTTGGCGCCCGCTGTTTTTACAGGGGACGCAACTTCGATATCAACCATGTTCGATTCCTGATTTGCTGACTTGCTGTCTGTCTCTTTGTGAGCTTTCTCAATCCTGGCGCGAAATTCTTCTGCCACGGTCCATCGCGCTTCCTGGGCTTGTTCCAGATCATGCGTATGCAGCGATTTCCGCAGGTCGTAACCCAATATCTCTCTCAAAGCTTGCGGTACTGCGACCTTGACCCACCAGGTCTCATTCCTCTTAAAGAGGTATTTGGTATCAACTGCGGTGTCAGTCTTTGTCATTGGTCTTCCCATGTACCTTACGGTGCCTAGCTCCCTGAAATTCGGAGCTTTTTTGCTCTGGTTATTGCAATATACGGATGGGTTAAAGTGTGCAAACAGCGGATCTGTACCTGTACCTTTGGAATGTGAACCGAACGTCGTCTTTTGGATATAGGGATAAGCCGAAGCGGCGTAAGGAAACTAGTAGACTGACCGAAGAAAACGGGGAGAAAACTAATGAGAACACCGATAATTTTGGGGGTCATCGCATCATCTTTTCTAGTTGCATGCACGACAGAGCAAGATGTCGAGACGGCAGCAGCGCCTGGCTCGCATACGGCCAACGTTACACTCGTCGATGACGCAGCCATGGCCGATGAATCGGCCGGCGAAAACTGGCTTGCGTACGGGCGTACCTACAGCGAACAACGCTTCAGTCCGCTGGATCAAATCAACGCCGGCAACGTATCGGGGTTAGGTGTCGACTGGTACATGGATCTCCGGAACGCACGCGGTCTCGTATCCACGCCGCTCGTTGTTGATGGCGTCATGTACTTCGTCGAAAGTATGAATCGTATTCGAGCGGTCAACGCAACATCCGGTGACGAAATCTGGATGTTCGATCCACGGGTCGCCGATCATTCCGACATGCGGGTTGGCTGGGAACATAATCGTGGCATAGGCATCTGGAAGGACAAGGTCTACCAGGCCACGTGGGACGGCCGGTTGATTGCTATCGATCGCGCAACGGGCGAGCAGGCCTGGAGCGAGCGCATCTACGATGCCGGCATGCCGCTCTATAACACCGGCGCGCCGAAGATCTTCAAAGGCAAGGTCATGATCGGCAGCGGTGGTACCGAGGCGGGTCCGAACCGTGGCTACGTGACGGCTTACGACGCAGAAACCGGCGAACACGCCTGGCGTTTCTACATCGTGCCCGGCAATCCCGCCGACGGCTTCGAGAACGATGCCATGAAAATGGCCGCTGAGACATGGACTGGCGAGTGGTGGAAGTTTGGTGGCGGCGGCAA
>WTCH01000176.1 GCA_013138675.1 Woeseiaceae bacterium
GGCCAGACGCGGATTCCGGGTGAGGATAGGTATCTACGTCATCCTCGTCAGGACGATGATGTCCCGGGGCCAGGCAGCTGAAGTCTTTCTCTATTAGCAGGGACAGGGTGCCCGAGTTCGCCAGCGCCTGCTCAGCGACCATGGATACCTGGTCAGTCTCCGCCCACTGCGCAAGCTCGGAAAGCGGCACGCGAATGGCCAGGTTACCTTCGTTGAAACTCGTTGAGAACCTGCCGTCATCGGACACATCCAGACGATAAGTAAGCACCGAATCCGGAAAATGCGTCTCTTCGACAATACTCTTGCCCGAAGCAATTTGATCCACCTCGCTTCGTTTGAGTCGCAGGCGTACGGAGTTCTCTCGTATACGTAGTTTCATGGCGTGACTCTGGACGAGGAAAATCGCATTATGCGTCAAGTTTGACAAAAAATGCTCGCAGATTCATTGCGTTGAATACATAGGCTTCTTTGCGTCAGGCGTGACTGATAAGATCGGCCGTGTAGCCGGGGATTAGCGAATGAGTGCCAGTAGTTCTGACGACGACCACGTGTTGACGAGGCGGGGTGAACGCCGCGTTTTCATTTTCATTGCCGTAATCCTGTTTCCGGTGCTTTCGGTCATCCTCGTTGGCGGATACGGTTTTGCTATCTGGATGCTGCAGTTGATATTCGGCCCACCGGGCGCGGGCTGAGCTGTGGAGCAGTCGGTCAATTTGTCCAGACGCAGCCTGTTGCGGGGCAGGGCACCGACAACGCCGGCGCCAATCCGGCCTCCCGGAGCGCTGGCTGAGCCTGAGTTCACAGCCAAGTGCACAACTTGCGACGAATGCGTTACGGCATGTCCGGAGGGCATCATCTTCCGCGGGTCGGGCGGTTATCCGGAGGTCAATTTCAGGCAGGGCGAATGCACGTTTTGCGTGCGTTGCGTCGATGTTTGTGCGGACGGCGCATTGTCCGAAACCGTGCAGCCGGTGTGGCGAATTGAGCTGCGGGTCATGGATAGTTGCCTGGCCAGGCGACAAGTCGTTTGCCATACCTGCGCCGACGTTTGCGAAGCCGAGGCCATTCGTTTTGTTCCTCAACTCGGATCCGTCGCAACACCGCAGATTAGTCACGATACCTGTACAGGCTGTGGGGCATGCATCGCCGCCTGTCCGGAAAATGCTTTGGAGGCACGCGCACATGGTTGACAACGAATATCACGTTGCAAGCTATGTCGTAAGAACTCGACCGGAGGACGGGGGCAGGGTGGCTGAGCGCATCAATGCGGTGCCCGGCCTCGAAGTACATGTAGAACAGCAGGGCAAGCTGGTTGTAACTGCCGAAGCTTGCAATGTCCGCGAGCTGGCGGAATTCGCAACCAGCCTCGGGGACGTAGGAGGCGTTATTTCGGTAGCGCCTGTTTATCATGAATATGAAAATACGCCGGGGGCGATGAGCAAATGACAGTCAGCAGACGGGAATTCATGAAGGCCAACGCGATCGCCGCAGCGGCCGGTGTGGCGGGCGTTTCAGTACCTGCCATGGCAAGCAACGTCATAACGGGAGAGGACCTTACGCGCCTGGTATGGAACAAGGCACCGTGTCGCTTTTGCGGCGTCGGTTGTTCGGTCAACGTTGCCACTCTCGACGGCAAAGTCGTTGCCACCCACGGCGACATCAAATCGCCGGTCAACAAGGGCATCAACTGCGTAAAGGGATATTTCCTGTCCAAGATAATGTACGGCAAAGACCGGTTGCAGACGCCGTTATTGCGCAAGCGGGATGGCCAATACCACAAGGAAGGCGACTTCACGCCTGTGAGCTGGGATGAGGCGTTCGACGTCATGGCCGAGAAATTCAAGGCGGCATTGAAGGCTAAAGGACCGACCTCAGTCGGCATGTTCGGTTCGGGTCAGTGGACCGCCATGGAAGGGTATGCCGCCGTCAAATTGATGAAAGCCGGTTTTCGATCAAACAACATTGAGCCCAATGCCCGGCATTGCATGGCGTCTGCCGTAGGTGGCTTCATGCGCACTTTCGGTATCGACGAACCGATGGGCTGCTACGACGACATTGAAGCCACTGACGCGTTTGTATTGTGGGGCTCCAACATGGCGGAGATGCATCCGATCCTCTGGACGCGTGTTACCGACCGGCGACTTAGCGCATCACATGTACAGGTGGCTGTTCTGTCGACGTTCCGACATCGCTGCTTCGATCTCGCGGATATAGATATTGTCTTCACGCCGCAAACCGACCTGGCCATCCTCAACTACATCGCCAACTACATCATCAGTAATGGAAAGGTCAATTTCGACTTCGTCAACAAGCACACGAACTTCAGGCGCGGTGATACGGATATCGGTTACGGACTTCGTGACGAGGACCCCAGACAGAAGGCTGCTGCGAATCCGAATAGCGGCGGATCCAAACCCATGACCTTCGACGAGTTCGCCAAGTTCGTCAGTGACTATGACGAGGATTCAGTATCGAAGCTTAGCGGTGTGCCTGTCGACAGACTGCGTGCGCTCGCTGAACTTTATGCGGACCCGGATCGCAAGGTCGTGTCGTTCTGGACCATGGGTTTCAACCAGCATACGCGTGGTGTGTGGTGCAATAACCTGATCTATAACATTCATCTTCTGACCGGCAAGATTTCGACACCGGGTAACAGCCCGTTCAGCCTCACCGGCCAGCCATCAGCTTGCGGTACAGCTCGCGAAGTCGGTACGTTCTGTCACCGCTTGCCTGCGGATATGGTGGTTGCCAACGAAAAACACCGCGCGATTGCGGAGAAGATCTGGCGCCTGCCGGCAGGAACGATCGTTGGCAAACCGGGCTTCCACGCCGTATTGCAAAATCGCAAGCTGAAAGACGGCGACATCAACGCCTACTGGGTGCAGTGCAATAACAATATGCAGGCTGCGGCCAATATCAACGAGGAAGCATTCCCGGGGTATCGCAATCCCGACAACTTCATCGTCGTTTCGGATCCTTATCCGACGGTGACAGCCGAGGCGGCCGACCTGGTATTGCCCACCGCGATGTGGATAGAAAAGGAGGGCGTTTACGGTAACGCCGAGCGTCGGACACAAAGCTGGTACCAGATGATCGAACCGCCTGGCGAGTCACGTTCCGACATGTGGCAGGTCATCGAGTTTTCCAAGCGCTTCACGACAGACGAAGTCTGGCCCAAGGAGTTGCTGGATGCCTCTCCCGACTACCGCGGCAAGACACTCTACGAGGTACTTTTCACGAACGGGCATGCCAATCGCTATCCTCTGTCTGAGATCAGCCCTGACCACAGTAACAACGAGTCGCAGTATTTTGGCTACTACGTACAGAAGAGTCTGTTCGAGGAGTACGCTGAGTTCGGCCGAGGCAAAGCACACGACCTGGCGCCCTACGAGGTCTATCACCAGACGCGCGGTCTGCGCTGGCCTGTTGTCGATGGCAAGGAGACGCTCTGGCGCTTCAAGGAAGGTTTCGATCCGTACGCCAAGCCGGGCAGCGACTGGGACTTCTACGGTAAACCGGATGGCAAGGCGATCATCTTTGCGTTGCCCTACGAACCCGCGGCCGAGAGTCCGGACGACGAATACGACCTTTGGCTAAGCACGGGCAGGGTGCTCGAGCATTGGCATTCCGGATCGATGACACGGCGCGTGCCCGAGCTACAGCGGGCAATGCCTGACGCCCTCGTGTATGTGCATCCCGACGACGCAAGCGAGCGCGGCTTGCGAAGAGGTGACGCGGTCAAAATAGTCTCCAGGCGGGGTGAGGTCAGGACCCGGATCGAAACCCGGGGCCGCAACCGGCCTCCAAAAGGACTTATTTTCATGCCCTGGTTCGATGCGTCGCGATTAGTCAATAAAGTCACGCTCGATGCGACAGACCCGCTGTCAAAACAGACGGACTACAAAAAATGTGCTGTCAAAATGGTCAAGGGTTGAGGGAGCTGATGATGAAACAAAAAACGAACGTAACAGCTTTTCTGGTCTTGGCCTTGTCGCTATTCCTCGGTGTTGCAACGGCTGACGAGATTGCAACGTTGCGCCACGGCACACCGATCGACAGCGAGTCCGATCCGGCGGCGATTCCCCAGGTTTTCGATGGCGATATCAAGACGAAGAGAAACTACCCGATGCAGCCGCCGCTCATACCGCACGACACGCGCGACTATGACGTTAATTTGCAGGCAAACAAGTGTATGTCGTGCCATGCGAGGCGACGCACCGAGGAAAGCCAGGCCCCGATGATCAGTGTTACGCATTACATGGACAGGGAAGGTAACTTCCTCGCGGAAATCTCGCCGCGGCGCTATTTCTGCAATCAATGCCACGTAAATCAAACAATGACTCGAGAGGTCCTGGAGAATGATTTCCAGGACATGGACGAACTAATCGAGGAACGTGCGGCTAAAAGCAAGGACGACTAGCGTGTTGCAGTATTTTCACAAACTCCGACGGGATATCGGCCGCCCAAGCGTTCATTACAGCATTGGCGCACTGACTCTCGGCGGCTTTATTGCCGGCGTTATATTCTGGGGCGGGTTCAACACAGCCCTGGAGGCGACCAATACCGAGGAATTCTGTATTGGTTGCCACGAACACAAGGAAAATGTCTACCAGGAGATGCGAGACACGATTCACTTCACAAATCGATCGGGCGTCAGGGCAACGTGTCCCGATTGCCACGTTCCGCACGACTGGACTGAGAAGATTGCACGAAAAACCGCGGCCTCCAAAGATGTCTGGGGAAAGCTGTTTGGGACGATCAACACACGTGACAAATTCAATGCCAAGCGTCGGGAACTTGCCGAACACGAATGGGCACGATTAAAGGCGAACGACTCGCTGGAATGTCGCAATTGCCACGATTTCGACTATATGGATTTCACGACGCAAAGCCTCAGGGCGTCTGAACAGCACTCCACATCGCTCGCCGCTGGCGAGAAAACTTGTATTGACTGCCATAAGGGTATTGCCCATAACTTGCCCGATATGAGTGGGATAGAGGGCTACTGAACGTCGGTCTAGCCGGGCAGTCTTACAATTCGATGCCGGCTTGTCTTGAAAAAAGAGACACTCTGCTGTTTTCCGAAAATCAGAATGCCCCCACTTATAGGCATATCCAATCGGATAGAATCGATTATCCAGCCTGTTCTGTGCCCGCTTTTGTGCCCAAACCGGGATCATCTACCGAGTCAGGAAATCGAAGCACTACGTGCGCTTGAGTTACCTTTGTGTAAACCAAGTGTCCGGAATCATCTGTAAGCTATGTGTCGGGTAGCTCACAACGGTTCAGGCGATCGCGATCGCAGGCGCTAGGTGAGGCCTGCATTCCTGAGCGGCAATTCACGTACCCGTTTTCCAGACGCTGCGAAGTACGCGTTGACGATGGCGGGTGCGACGGGCGGAACGCCCGGTTCGCCGACACCACCGGGAGGTGCATCAGACTCCATGATATGGCTATGAATCTCGGCTGGCGCCTCGCTCATTCGAATCATCGGATAGGTATCGAAATTGCCTTCCACTACACCGCCATTTTCTGTCGTAATCTCTCCGTGCAAAGCGAGGCTCATGCCGAAGATCCCGGCACCTTCCAGTTGTGAGTGAACCCGGTCCGGGTTGACGACGGTACCGGCGTCGATCGCGATCCAGAGTTCATGCACGATCAGCTTGCCTTGTTCGTCTACGCTGACTTCTGCAACCGCAGCAACGTAGGAGACGAACGAACGATGTACAGCGATGCCTAGTCCATGGCCTTCGGGTAGCTCGCGGCCCCAGCCTGCCATGTCGGCGACTTTTTCGGCGACCGCACTAAGGCGTCCTGTATCGACAGGATGTTTGGCAAGGTCATGTCCGTAGTTTGTGTACTTTGCCTCGTCATTCGCCGGATCGATCTTACGCGCCGGTCCGATCATCTCGAGCAGATGCTCCTTCGGGTCCATTCCTTTGGCGTACGCCAGTTCATCGACGAAGCCGCAGGCACCGAAGGCATGAAACACGTTGCACACCGACCGTAACCAGCCAATACGAACATGTGCTTTTGCGTCACAGGTTTCGATTCGCATATTGGGTACATTCCACGGCGCATCGAGCAGGCCAAGGTCGAGCTCGAAACCGCTCGGGCCGGTAACGCCCGGCGCAAAGGTCGAGGCAATCGATGGAAAGCTGCTGCGCTGCAACCAACTCAGGGTCGTGCCATCTTCGTCCATCCCTGCTCGAAAATACTGGGCGCTTACGGAATGAAAATAGCCATGGCGAATATCGTCCTCGCGTGACCAGGCAACCATGACCGGCCGACCTGTTTCACGAGCGAGCTAGGCCGCCTCTGCGATGAAGTCGGGTTTCGACTTGCGACCGAATCCGCCGCCGAGCAAGGTGACGTTCACGGTCACTTGCTCTTTTTCGATTCCCAGCGTTTCCGCAACAGTGGCACGCGCCGTCTGCGGATCCTGGGTGGCGGCCCACACCTCGCAGCTGCCGTCCTCGTTGATGATCGCCGTCGCAGCAGGCGGTTCCATCGGTGCCTGCGCGAGGTACGGTGTGTAGTAGACCGCCTCATGCTGGCTGTGGGTTTCGGCATCAGCATCGCCACGAGCAAGGACCGTCGTTCCGGGCGTAGACGCCGAGGAAATCAAGTCTTCCTTGTACGCAATACTTTCGTGCTCCGCATTTACGCCGCGGTCCCACTGAATCTCGACCGCGTTGCGACCCTCGATTGCGGACCAGGTATTGCTGGCCAGCACGGCGATACCGCCCTGAATATTAAAAAGTGGCGGCGAGGTTGGCTCCGGCATCCGGATGACGTCCACGACTCCCGCAACCGCTCGTGCAGCCGCATCGTCAAACGATGACACCGTACCGCCGAATGCCGGGCATCGCTCGATTGACGCATACAGCATGTTCGGCAACACGGTGTCAGTGCCGTACATGGCGCGACCCGTCGTGAAAGCCAGCCCGTCAATCGTATCCATCGGCTTGCCGATATAGCGGTAGTCCTCTCGAGCCTTGAACGTTGCGCTTTCCGGTTGAGGCATGCCATTGGCCGTCTCGACGAGTTCGCCGTAACCGGCCGACTTGCCACTGTCCTCGTGGTGTACGGCATGCTCATGCGCCACACATTCGTCCGCCGGAACCGCCCACATTGCTGCCGCTGCCGCGATCATCATGTCGCGCGCAGTTGCACCCGCGTTTCTCAGCAAGTCGAAATGATTGCGAATGCTCGTGGAACCGTCGGTATTCTGGTCGCCATATTTCTCGTGACCGATAGCCTGGATGACTTCGACCTTGCCCCAGTCGGCCTCCAGCTCGTCAGCAATAACCTGTGGCAATGAAGTGCGAATGCCTTGCCCCATCTCGGAACGGTGGCAATAAATCTCGACGATGCCGTCGTTGCGAATATTGACGTAGACGTTCGGTGCTACGGACGCAGTCGCCTTCGCGGCCGGACCTACAGCCATTTCGCCGGGCTGGCAGGCACTGGCAAACGTCAAAGCGAAAACGAGGCCTCCACCGGCCTGGCCCGTACGCCGCATGAATTCTCTACGGCTGATCTTCCGAAGTTCGCTCATGACTTATCTCCCGCAGCACGGTGTATCGCCTTGCGAATTCTCGTGTAGGTACCGCATCGACAGATGTTGCCGCTCATTGCCTCGTCGATATCGGCGTCAGTGGGATTAGGGATGCGCTCCAGGAGCCCTACCGCACTCATTATCTGGCCGGGCTGACAGTAGCCGCACTGTGCGACGTTCAGTTCCCGCCACGCAATCTGGACCGGGTGGTTGCCGTCCTTGGTCAGGCCCTCGATCGTCGTAACCTTGGCACCTTCGGCCACCGATGTCGGAAGCGCGCAGGACCGCATAGGCTGCCCGTTGATGTGGACGGTACAGGTTCCACAAAGCGCCTTTCCGCAACCGTATTTGGTACCGGTCAACCCTGCGATATCACGGATTGCCCATAAGAGTGGCATAGCAGGATCCACATCCAGACTCACACTCTCGCCGTTAAGTTCGAAATCGATAGCCATTGCGACACCCTGCTAGTTTTGGTGGGCTCTTGATGATACCGGAGTCAATGCCCCTTTCCACGCGATATCATCAGCTATGCCGTTTGGCTGAACTACAGTAGCAAAACGTAAAAATGGCTGTGGCGTTACAATGCCGAACGTTCGAACATGGCGCCAGGAGGATTGACGCCGTATCAGAAGATGGCAAACGCCGTATGATCTCTACTTCTGAATGCTGCTACGAATGGGAGGATTACCGGACGACGTGGGTGCTTTTATCTCCAAAAGTCGTAAATTGAGTCCACTAGGCTGGTTTGGCTGGATGCTTTACCAGCCCTACAAGTGGCTTATTTGCACGCCTTTTTTGGCTTTGACGACTCTTTTCTTCGGTTCGGCGACGATCGTACTTTCGGTTTTCTTGCCTTCACGGTGGGTAAGTCTAATTTGTGGCACCTTTTGGTCGCGTTTGAATGCTTGGTTGACACCGATGCCTGTGAAGGTCACGGGCCGGGAAAATGTTGATCCTCAACAATCCTATGTAGTTGTTGCGAATCACCAGAGTTTCTACGATGTTTTTGTGCTTTATGGTTTCTTAGGCATTGATTTTAAATGGGTGATGAAGCAAGAAATGCGGA
>WTCH01000091.1 GCA_013138675.1 Woeseiaceae bacterium
CCGCAGGCGGTGCCGCCGGCGACATCGAAAAAGTCGACCCGAGCGTACATTTCCACCCGAAGGGTAAGCCGCCCTCCGAGCATACGCTCAAGGTGCTCAACGAGGCTCGCGAGTCGATGCCGTTCGATGACACGCGCGACTTTGATGAAGCGAAGAAAGGCTTCATAGCCCCATTGAATTCTCTGATCATCGAGGCCGATGCAGGGCATGTCGCCTGGGACATTGAGCGTTATGAGTTCCTGTCCGCCGAGGAAGGCTGGCCGTCGATCCACCCGTCCCTGCAGCGCCAGGGTGCGCTCAATCAGCTTGCGGGCCTGTATGAAGTCACCGACGGTGTTTACCAGGTACGTGGACTTGATCTCGCCAACATTACGTTCGTACGCGGCGAGGAGGGCTGGATTGTTTTCGACCCACTAACTGCTCTTGAAACTGCACGAGCCGGGCTCGAACTGATTAACCAGGAGATCGAGGACCTGCCAGTAACGGCTGTCATTTACTCGCACTCGCACGGCGACCACTTCGGTGGTGTACGCGGTATCGTCGATCGGGAGCGCCTGGCCGCGGGTAAGGTCGAGATCATCGCGCCTCGTGGCTTCATGCAGGAAGCTGTGTCTGAGAACGTCTACGCGGGCAATGCGATGAACCGGCGCCTGTTTTACCAGTACGGCGTACTGTTGCCGGCCAGCCCGTTTGGTCACGCTGGCCAGGGACTCAGTCAAAATGTTGCGGCCGGCAATCTCGGGCTGCTGCCGCCGACCTATGTTGTTCAGGAATATATCGAGGAGCGCGTAGTCGACGGCGTTCGCATGATTTTCCAGAACACGCCGGGTACCGAGGCACCGTCGGAAATGAACACCTACTTGCCCGACAAGAAAGCCCTGTGGATGGCGGAGAACGTGACCGGCACGATTCACAATATCTACACGCTACGCGGCGCGCAGGTGCGTGATGCGCTCGCGTGGTCGAAGTTCATTTCGCGCTCTCTCTACCTGTTCGGGATGGAAGCTGATGTCATGTTTGCGTCACATCATTGGCCGCGATTCGGTAATGAGCGTGTGCAGGAAGTATTGCGCGGGCAGCGCGACGCCTATGGGCATCTGAACAACCAGGTGCTGCACTACGCAAACCAGGGTGTGACGATCAACCAGATCCACAATGTGTACGAAGTGCCAAAAAGCCTCGAAGACTCCTGGTATGCGCGTGGTTACCACGGCTCGCCCGAGCACAATAGTCGTGCGGTTATCAATCGTTTTATAGGCTACTGGGATGCTGTCCCGACCACGCTTATTCCGCTGAATCAGGAAGACTCTGCGCCGCTTTACGTGGAGATGATGGGAGGCGCCGAGCCAATTATTCGTCGAGGGCAGGAACTGTTCGAAGAGGGCAAGTATCTCCTGGCCCAGGAAATTCTCGACAAACTGATGTGGGCAGAGCCGGACAATCAGGAAGGCAAAGACCTGTTGGCGGACGTCTGGGAACAAATCGGCTACCAGCAGGAGAATCCAGGCTTGCGCAACAGCTTCCTGGCTGGTGCGTTGGAGCTGCGCTCGGGCATTCCAGAGGGTAGCTCGCCGGACACCTCCGGACCGGACATGGTTGGTGCAATGTCAACCGAGTTGTTCCTGGATTTCATCGGCATTCGCATGGACAGCAAAGAGGCTGAAGTGCTGGATGATTTCACGATCAACCTGATCACGCCGGATAACGGCGAAAAGTTTGCGATTGAGCTGTCCAACGCGACGTTCACGAATCTCGAGGGCTTCCTGCACGACGATCCTGATCTCAGCATCACGATCAATCGCTCAGACCTCGAGATCATCATGATGGGTGTCAAGAGTTTTGCAGCTTCTATCGAAGACGGCACTGCTCAAGCTGAAGGCAATATCGACCTGCTTGCGCAGTTGGCATCGACGCTGGTTACGTTTCAGATGGGATTCGAGATTCTGCCTGGCACGGCAGGGCCCGCAGGTGAAGTTGACCTGAATCCGTATTCAGTTGCCGATGACTCGGTACTGATGAGCGGTGAGTAATCTGTTGTGAGAACGTGTTTGGAAAGAACGGCCCCTCTTGGGGCCGTTTTTCGTCTGCTTGCCCTTTTTTTGGCACGCCCGCCTTCAACGATGGCGTGGCGATTTTCACGGTTACGCGCGCCGCACTCATGGGCGAGTTCACGATCTCCGGCGCAAAGATGACGTATAAGCCACTCCCGACCCAATAGAACCTTTTGAAAACATAGCTGGAGAACCGCATGATTATGCGTGCATTTATCTTTTCTACGTTGATGGCATGTGTGTCTGCGGTGCAGGCGCAAGAAATCTCCTGGCCACAGGAACTGGTTAGCGATAACGGTGCAGTTGTCGTGATCTATCAACCACAAGTTGAAGTCTTTTCCGGCAATAGTATTGAGGCACGTGCTGCAGTGTCTGTAAAATCACCCACAACCGGCGACGTGCCCGTGTTTGGTGCGGTCTGGATCGAAGCGAAACTCGATACCAACCGGGACACCCGCACGGCAATTATTCGCGATATCGAAATCAGCGATGTGCGCTTTGCTGATGCAA
>WTCH01000201.1 GCA_013138675.1 Woeseiaceae bacterium
GCGAGGCCAGTGTCGACAGGTTGTTTCGCAGCCATAACCAGCGATCACCCGTTATGGATTTAATCTTGTGAAATGCCCAGACATCGAATTTCTGGCTAATGACGTATGCGAGCAACGATCCAAATACTATCCTCGGAGTGAAATTGACGATCGTCACAAATGCGTTGTGGATGTTCGAGGAATACTCTGCCGACGCAGGCCTGTCGCTTGGCAGGTACATGACCGCAACCGTCAGCATGAATAGCACGATCAGACTGACCGAGAAGCCCATCCACACAGCTTTGTTTGCCTCGGCTTTGCCGTAGTTTTCGCTGAGTACGTCCGTGGCAAAGAAAATGCTGGAATAAAAGATGACGCCCAGGGTCGTTTCAAGACCGAATATGACCGTGAGTTTCGGTCCCTGCAGGTTAGCGAGGATGATCGCTGTCGCAATTGCGACCTGCAGACCGGCTTTGCCGAACAGGCGATAAAGTATCAGCGTACCGCCGAGATCGAGTACCAGCGTTGTGAACCAGAGTGCTTCCTGGTTCGCTGCAAAAAACCCGACTATGCTTTCCGGGAGCACGCCTCACTCCGCCAGTTTGTCGAGGTGCCAGTCGGCGTTGCCGAACATCTGGCCAATTGTCGTGAGTCGTTTGAAGTAGTGGGCGACGTCGACGTCCCAACTGACTCCCATGCCGCCATGTATTTGCACAGCTTCCTGACCCACTTTCTTTCCTGCCGTACCGACCTGGTACTTGGCCGCGCTGATAGCGCGCTTTGCATCTTCCGTCTGGTCGGCATTTGCCATCGAGGCCCACAGCAACAGTGAGTAGCTTTGCTCACAGGCTGTCAGCATATCGACCATACGATGTTGCAGGGCCTGGAAACTGCCAATGGGCACACCGAACTGCTCACGGCTCTTTGAATACTCAACGGTCTTGTCGGTGAGTGTCTGCATGATGCCGACAGCCTCGGCACATACAGCCAGCGTGGCTTCGTCAACGACGGCATCAAGCACTTCATATGCCTTGTCAATTTCGCCGAGAATTGCATTCGGTTCGACACGAACATCTTGCAGGACAATTTCGGCAGCTTGGTGGCCGTCAACCGTTGGGTAGGCATTTCGAGACACACCGTCGGCGATGCCACCTACGGCGAACAATGTGATGCCGTCACGGTCTGTAGTTGAGCCAGAGGTTCGGGCAGGAATGATCAACAGCCCCGCGTTGCCACCGTTCAGAACGACGCCTTTACGGCCGCTAATAATCCAGTCGTCACCATCCTTCGTTGCGGTGGTCTCGATATTGGCAAGATCGTAGCGACTTTGTGGCTCTGTCACTGCGAGCGCGGCCTGCAGCTCTCCACTGATCAGCGGCTGCAGCAATTTTGTCTTCTGCGAAGCGCTTGCCGCCCGCCGCAGCACGCCACCGGCAAGAACGATATTCGCGAGGTAAGGTTCCACAATCAAGCCACGTCCGAACTGCTGCATCATGACCACGAGTTCGACCGGGCCACCATCGAATCCGCCGTCGTCTTCGCTGAATGGCACTGCGGTCCAGCCGAGATCGGCGAACGTGGCCCAGACATCAGCGCTGTAACCCGTATCACTCGCCGCATATTGCTGGCGGCGTTCGAAACTGTACTCGTTAGTTATGAATTTCTCGACGCTGTCGATAAGCATCGTCTGAACTTCGGTAAACGAGAGATCCATGAGTAGCGCCCTTACAAGCCGAGCACGTGCTTGGCAATGATGTTCTTCTGGATCTCGTTTGAGCCGCCGTAAATTGAAGCCTTGCGAAAATTGAAGT
Source organism: Woeseiaceae bacterium (assembly GCA_013138675.1). Lineage (GTDB taxonomy): Bacteria > Pseudomonadota > Gammaproteobacteria > Steroidobacterales > Woeseiaceae > UBA1847. The sequence goes on from WTCH01000201.1 coordinate 1,791, forward strand.
AGGTCAGTGAAGACTGAGTCTCGGATCCTTCACCGACACGATCATCTTCGGGAAAGTCGAGCGTGTACTGGGATGGTACGTAGGGCAGGGCATAGTAGCCTGCTGCCTCGACATAGAGTTCGTCCACGGCCTGTTGCAGTTCGGTGCCCTTGAGCTTCAATATCGATGATTCCGGTCCGGGTGCCTTGCCCGAAGCGACGGCGGCGAGCGTTCGTAATTCCGTAAACTCGAGTGCTTTGAGCTCGACCTCGACAGCCGCCAGTTTGCGCATGAAGTTGCGGTCATTGGCCAGTGGTTCCGCGCCACGAACAGATCGCGATGCCTGTTGCCGCAAGTTGGTGAGCCGGTAGTTCGTATTGGCAACGCGCGCGGTGCCCGTACGCTCGTGCTGCAACAGGACTTTGCCGTAAGTCCAGCCCTTGCCTTCCTCTCCGATAAGGTTTTCGGCCGGGACTTTGACGTCTTCGAAATGGATCTCGTTGACTTCGTGGTCGCCTTCGATCGTGATGATCGGTGTCACCGTGATGCCAGGCGTCTGCATGTCGATCAGGAGGAAGCTGATTCCCTCCTGACGACGGGCAACATCAGTGCTCGTCCGTGCCAGGCAGAAAATCCAGTCGGCAAACTGGCCCAGGGTAGTCCAGGTTTTGGTGCCGTTGACAACATAGTGGTCACCCGCGAGCTCGGCACGCATTTTCAGCGAGGCGAGATCCGAACCCGAACCTGGTTCCGAGTAGCCCTGACACCACCAGACATTGCTTTCGAGGATGTCTGGCAGGAATCTCTGTTTCTGTTCGTCGTTGCCGAAGGTGTAAATGACCGGTCCGACCATGCCCAGCCCGAAGGTGATGATGCCGGGCGCGTTCGCCTCGGCCATCTCGACGCCGAAAATGTGCTTTTGAACCGTGGTCCAGCCGGTACCACCGTATTCCACCGGCCAGTTGTAGCCTGCCCAGCCCTTGCGATACAGGGCCTTTTGGAATCTGATGAAGTCCTTGGGCTCGAGCGGCACGCCGAGACGTCGTTTTTCCACGATGCCCTCCGGCATCTCGTCGCGAAAAAACGTGCGAACCTCGTCGCGGAAGGCAAGTTCCTCGTCAGTGAAGGTGACGTTCATTGGGGGTCTGTGCTTAATCGGTCCAAGGCGCCAACATGCAGGATTATCAGTTCAAAATAAAGAACAACGCGGCAAGTTCGGGCAGAATGCACCGATGCAAGTTCTCGACGCACTAGACCGGCCACTTCACGACCTGCGGATATCACTGCTGGACCGGTGTAATTTCCGTTGCCCGTATTGTATGCCCGAGACCGAATTTCACGAGGACTACAAGTTCCTTAGTCGTTCACAACGCCTGACTCACGAGGAAATCCTCAAGGTTGCCGGCGTGGCGACGCGTCTCGGCGTGTCGAAACTGCGCCTGACGGGTGGAGAGCCGTTGCTCGACAAGAAGTTGCCGGAACTCGTGGCCGGGCTTGCTGCATTGCCCGGAGTGGATGACCTGGCGCTGACGACCAATGCGATGCTGCTTGCCCCGGTTGCGCAGAAACTGGCAGATGCCGGCTTACATCGCGTCACGATCAGTCTGGATAGTCTGGACGAAGAGGTCTTCAGGGCCATGAGCGGCGGCCGAGGGGATCTTGGCCAGGTGATGCAGGGTGTTGCCGCGGCCGAACAGGCTGGGCTTGCGCCGATCAAGATCAACGTTGTTGTCGAGCGTGGTGTCAATGATCACACCTTGCTCGACCTCCTCGACCATTTCCGTGGTAGCGGGCACATCGTGCGGCTCATTGAGTACATGGACGTCGGCAATCGGAACGGCTGGCGCATGAACCAGGTTGTACCATCTCGGGAACTGGTTTCTGCCGTGCAGGCGCGCTGGCCGCTGCGGCCGATGGACCGCAGCTATCCGGGCGAGGTGGCGCGGCGCTATGTGTATGAAGACGGCGAGGGCGAGATCGGGTTCATTTCATCGGTCACCGAGCCCTTTTGCGGCAGCTGCAGCCGGGCGCGCTTATCGTCCGATGGCATGCTCTATACTTGCCTGTTCGCGACCCAGGGTACGGACTTGCGCGAACCGATTCGAAACGGGGCTGGTGATGATGAGCTCGCCGACATCCTGTCGCGCATCTGGTTGCAACGCGCAGATCGCTACAGCGAACTTCGGCGCCCGGACGTCGCCGAACATCATGCCCTTAGCAAAGTCGAGATGTACCGCATTGGCGGCTAGTACACCGGGGAAGACCAGATGAGCAAGCTGAGCCACATAGACGAGCGTAACCGGCCGACGATGGTCGACGTCAGCGACAAGACCGCGACGCAACGTACGGCGCATGCGCGCACGGTCATGCACCTTCCCGCCGAGGTCGTCGCCGAACTCGATGGTGACGAGATAAGCACAAAGAAAGGCCCGGTCTTCGCGACAGCCGTTATCGCGGGCGTCATGGCGGCCAAGAGGACTCACGAGCTAATTCCATTCTGTCATCCACTCGGTCTCGAGAACTGCAAAATCATCATTGACGTATCCGGTAGCGACGCCGTCATCGATTGCCATTGCAAAGTGCATCATAAGACCGGTGTCGAGATGGAGGCGCTTACAGGCGCTTCGGTCGCGGCGTTGACCGTGTACGACATGTGCAAAGCACTGTCGCACGACATTGTGATCGGTGAGACGCGCCTGATTGCAAAAACGGGCGGCAAGAAGGATTTTCAGCACGATGTCTAGCGCACTGTATGGCCTCGTGCTTGCGGGCGGCCAGAGCCGCCGCATGGGGCGTGACAAGGCACTGCTCGTGCGCGATGGCCAAAGCCAACTCCGGCATATCGCATCGCTTGCCGACTCTGTGACAGACAAATTTTACGTCTCGGCGCGAGCGGATCAGAAAGACGATCCTGAGCGCAGCCAGTTTGAGACGATTGTCGACCGATACGATGATATGGGGCCGATTGCAGGGGTTCTGTCGGCGATGGACGAGTACCCGGCGGTCGACTGGCTCGTCATAGCCTGTGACCTTCCCAACATTGACGCAGCAACACTGCAGTTCTTGATCGAGCACCGATCCGCGGAACAGCCATTTACGGCCTATCGCAGCAGCCATGATGGATTGCCCGAACCGCTTTGCGCGATCTATGCGTCAGGCAGCGACAAGCACATCCGGGAGTTCGTTGCGGACGGCATGGTTTGTCCGCGCAAGATGTTGATCAACTCGGACACGAAGCTGCTGGAGCAAACCAATCCCGTCGCGCTCGATAACATCAATACACCCGACGATCTCGCGGCCAGCGTCCTCGAGGCCGAGTCGTGAAGAACATTACGGTTCGCTATTTCGCGATGTTTCGCGAGCATGCCGGAATCGGCGAGGA
>WTCH01000347.1 GCA_013138675.1 Woeseiaceae bacterium
TGCGTTATATCTCGTACACAGCCTACGGAAAGTACCCATTTGAGTGTGCCGTGATTTAGGCCACCATTTAGACTATGTCTACAGACACCGTTTGCTTTGATCTCGACCTGATCCGCCGCTATGACGGGCGCGGTCCACGATACACATCGTATCCAACAGCACTGCAGTTCAGTGAAGACCTTACGGTGCAGGACTACATTGACAACGCGCAGGCCAGCAACGCGTCTGGCGTGCCCTTGTCGCTCTACGTACATATCCCGTTTTGCCACACGCTTTGCTACTACTGCGGCTGCAACAAGATCGTGACGCACAACCAGGAGCGAGTCAGCAAATACATGGGCAACCTGTATCGCGAAATCGAGATGCAGTCTGATTTATTTGACCGCTCACGTTTGGTGGAACAGTTGCACTTCGGTGGCGGAACACCGACGTACCTCGACGAGGAGCAGATGCGCGGCCTGCTTGCGAAACTTGGGGATGCATTCACGCTCGACACCAGCGAGCAGCGACAGTTTTCGATCGAGGTCGACCCGAGAACCGTCACCGAAGACAGTATTCACCTGTTAACCGAACTGGGCTTCAATCGCCTCAGTCTTGGCATTCAGGATTTTGACGCGGCCGTACAGGAAGCAGTGAACCGCATACAATCTGTCGCCGAAGTAAGGTCGCTGGTCGAGGCATCACGCCATGCCGGCTTCCGCTCGATTTCCTTTGACCTTATCTATGGGTTGCCGCTGCAGTCGGTCGCAAGCTTCGAACAGACGCTCGATACCGCCATCGAAATGCGACCGGACCGCTTTGCCGTGTACAACTACGCACACCTGCCTCAGCGCTTCAAAGGCCAGCGCATGATCAATGCCGACGATATCCCGGCACCCGAAGTCAAACTCGATATCCTCGAAAACACGATCGAACGTCTTACTGCGGCAGGCTACATCTACATCGGTATGGACCATTTCGCCCTACCCGACGATGAACTGGTACTCGCGCGCCGTGATGGGACATTGCAGCGCAACTTCCAGGGTTATTCGACCCATCGTCATTGCGACCTTGTCGCGCTGGGTGTCAGTTCCATAAGCAGCATCGGCAACGTATTCGCACAAAGTTCCGTTACAACGATGGAGTACGAAACATTGCTGGAGAATGACACGCTGCCAATCCGCAAGGGAATCGCGGTAGACGACGATGATCTGTTGCGCGCCGACATCATTCAGGCGTTGATGTGTTACGACGAATTACTCTTTGACGAATTTGGCCAACAACACGATATCGATTTTCGCGAGTATTTCGCAACGGAAATCAAGAAACTCGGCCCGTTGGCAACGGACGACCTGATTGCCCTCGATGCGACCGGCATTCGCATTACGCCGAAAGGGCGCTTGTTACTTCGCAACATTGCAATGACTTTTGATCGTCACATGGACGACGAAGAGAACGCCGATCGCTTCTCCAAAGCGATTTAGGAATTTCCAGGAACGCTCAAGGGAACTTCGGTCAGCCAGCCGTGCGTGTCCGATGCATTGCCGTACTGGATATCCTGCAGGGCTTTACGCAGTTTGTCGGTGTTGGGGCCCGGCTGGCCATCCATGACATTGCGCTCCTCACCCTTGTAGACCAGGCATCCGACCGGCGACAGGCTGGCTGCCGTGCCGGACAACGCCGCCTCATGAGTCGGGATCGCCGCCAGCAGCTCATCAACGGTGAAACTCTTCTCTGTGACCTTGTAGCCAAGATCTGCCGCCAGCGTCAGAATTGATGCCCGTGTAATGCCGTGCAGGAACGAGGTGTCGAGTGCCTTGGTGATGACTTCGTCGTCACTCATCAGAAGAAAGTTGGCGGCACCGGTTTCCTGTACATCCCCATTGGGGCAGAACAACACCTGGTCAACGCCGTACTCTGCCTTGGCTGCCAACGTAGGCCCCAGTGCGCCCGCATAGTTGCCACCCGTCTTGGTACTACCCAGTTGCTCTGTCGAGCGCGCGCGCTCATCATCAACAAGCAGTTTCAGTGGCCGCGCGCCGCCTTCAAAATAGTCACCAACCGGGGACGTCAGCACGAACAACGTTGCTTCGGTCGATGGCGCCGCGGCGGCACCAATATTCGGCAGCGTGCCGATCAGGGTCGGCCTTAGGTACAGCGAGCTTGGCGGTGCCGGAATGTCGTCGATATTCTTCGCGACAATATCGAGAACCATATTCGTGAGCATTTCGGCATCCGGTACGGGCAGGCTTAGCGACGCGGCGCTTTTCTGCATCCGCGCGACATGGTCATGAAGCCGGAAGATCCGCGCCTTGCCGTCCTCCCAGCGATACGCCTTGAATCCCTCGAAGCAGGTGCTCGCGTAGTGGAAGACATGTGATGCCGGATGCATGGGCAGCGGCGCCAGCGGTTCGATTGCTGCTTCCTGCCACGCACCCTCTTTGTAGTGAACAATTGCGATGTGGTCGCAAAAGACCGTGCCAAACTGTGCCATCTAAATTCTAATCTGGATTAAAAAAACCGGGCGGCTATTCTGAATCAGAAACTAGGTGGGCTGCAAGCAGTAATCAGTTCACAGGGTCCGTTGCCGGGATTGCGGAACTGGTGCGGCTGATCACTCTTGAAGTAGTACGCATCACCGGCCCTGAGCACCTCGGTCTTATCTGCGACGGTTACCTCGAGACGACCGCTCAGCATGATTCCGCACTCCTCGCCCTCGTGCGTCAACGCATGACGGCCCGTGCCGGCGCCCGGCTGGTAGCACTCCTTGATCAGCTGAATCGCCTTGTTTTGCAGATTTGCACCGACTTGCCGGAACGAGACACCGCCGTCAGCGATCTCGGTAAGCTCCTCGGCGCGAAAGAATATGCGGTCGACAGCCTCGAAATCGTCCGCGAAAAACTCGCTGAGGCTCATTGGGATGCCATCGAGCACCTTTTTCAGCATGCTGACGGTTGGATTTAGTCGTGCCGCCTCGATCTGCGAGATCGTGGCATTCGCGACCCCGGTGACGCGAGCAAGGTGGCGCTGCGAGAGCCCGAGTCGGGTGCGAATTGCCTTCAGGCGATGGCCAATTTCCTGGTCCATGGGAGAGTTCCTCGGAAGTGTTTACTAAGCTAAACATTTTGAGCGATCATTATCCGAAAATCAATAGCTTAGGGGCGATCACATAACTGATTGTTTAACATAGCTAATCGGATTTACACTTGTCAGCCTGTTTGAATCAAGCTGGAGTGCCCCCTGATGAGTGCAGTCGCCACAGATATCGACGCCCTATGGATGCCGTTTACGGCCAACCGCGATTTCAAGAAAAACCCGCGCATCATTTCCGGTGCCGAAGGCCACCACTACATCGCAGCAGACGGCACGCGTCTGTATGACACGTTTTCCGGTCTCTGGACCTCCGGCGTTGGTCATTGTCATCCGAAAATCGTTGAAGCCGTGCAGAAGCAGGTTGCACAGCTTGATTACTGCATGAGCTTTCAGCTGGGCAATGACAAGGCGTTCGCGCTCGCCGAACGCATCATCGACATGGCGCCAGACGGCTTTTCCAATGCTTTTTTCACCAACTCCGGTTCAGAATCGGTTGATACGGCACTGAAGATCGCGCTTGCCTACCACCGTGCGCGAGGCGAAGGTAATCGCACCCGGCTGATCGGTCGCGAAAAGGGCTACCACGGCGTCAATTTTGGTGGCATGTCGGTTGGCGGCATCGTGCCCAACCGCAAGGTCTTCAGCGCAAACCTGATTCCTGGTGTTGATCACATCCGCCATACACTCAACATTGGCGAGAACGCGTTCACCCGCAAGCAACCCGAATGGGGCACGCACCTTGCCGATGACCTGCAACGCCTGGCCGAGCTTCACGACGGCAGCAACATTGCCGCCGTCATTGTTGAGCCTGTGGCCGGGTCAGCCGGAATTATTCCGCCGCCAGTGGGCTATCTCGAACGCCTGCGCGAGATTTGTGATCAACACGGCATTCTTCTGATCTTCGATGAGGTCATTACGGCCTTCGGTCGTGTTGGTAAAGCATTCGGAGCGGAGCGCTTCGGCGTCACGCCGGACATCATTACCACGGCCAAGGGCCTGACGAACGGCGTCGTGCCGATGGGTGCCGTACTCGTGCAGCAGCACGTGCACGATGCCTTCATGCAAGGTCCCGAACACATGGTCGAGTTGTTCCATGGCTACACCTATTCGGGCCACCCGCTCGCGGCCGCAGCCGGACTTGCCGTAATGGACGTATACGAGGAAGAAGGGACTTTTGAGCAGGCGGCAGCGCTCGAACCGACTTTTGAGGACATCCTGCACTCGTTCAAGGACCACGAGAAAGTGATCGACGTGCGCAATTTTGGCTTGATGGGAGCGATTGAGCTCGCACCACGTGAGGGCGCTCCCGGCGCGCGCGGTCTCGAAATCCACAAAAAGTGCTTCTGGGATGAAAAGCTCGTCGTGCGCAATGGCATGGACGTATTACAATTCTCACCTTTCCTGAATTCGAAAGTCGATGAAATGCAGCAGTCCTTCGAGGCTATTCGCCGCGTTATCGATTCAGTCGACTAAACGGTTGCACCTGGAGACACCATGAACGCGACACCCGCAATGAGCATAGCCGCAGCACATGTTGTTGGTCACTTCATCAATGGCGAAGGCGTAGCCGATGACAATCGCCCTATCCCGGTAACAAACCCTGCGACGGGCCAGGTTACCAAGCATGTCGCGATGGCGACCAAAGCTACAGTCGAGGATGCGATTGCCGCTGCTGAGGCGGCCTTCCCTGCCTGGCGCAACACGCGGCCGGCGAAACGTGCAAAAGTCATGTTCCGATTCAAGGCATTGCTCGAGGAGCACGCCGAAGAAATCGTGGCGGCGCTGACCAACGAGCACGGCAAGGTGCTCGACGACGCGATGGGCGAATTCGTCCGTGGCATCGAGGTCGTTGACTATGCATGCGGCATCCCCCAACTCCTGAAAGGTGAGCACACGAAAAACGTGGGCCCCAATATCGACAGTTGGTCCGAGTTTCAGCCGCTGGGTGTTGTTGCCGGCATTACGCCGTTCAATTTCCCGGCCATGGTGCCGATGTGGATGTTCCCGATGGCGATTGCCTGCGGTAACACCTTTGTTCTGAAACCTTCCGAAAAAGACCCGACCGCCCCGATGCTGATTGCACAGCTCTTCAAAGAAGCGGGTTTACCGGATGGCGTCTATAACGTCGTCAACGGCGACAAGGAAGCCGTCGACACCCTGCTCGAAGATCCGCGCGTACAGGCAATCAGTTTTGTTGGATCGACGCCGATCGCGGAGTACATCTACGCGACCGGCACGAAGAACGGCAAGCGCGTACAGGCGCTTGGCGGCGCCAAGAACCATGCGGTCGTCATGCCGGACGCGGACCTCGATAACACTGTGAATGCCCTGATGGGCGCGGCCTACGGATCCTGTGGTGAGCGCTGTATGGCAATCTCGGTAGCGGTTTGTGTCGGTGACGAGACCGCGGACACCGTCGTCAGCAAGCTCAAATCCGAATTGCAGGACCTGAAAGTGGGCTGCGGCACGGATACCAGCAACAACATGGGGCCGCTTGTCACGAAGGTGCACCATGACAAGGTTCGCTCGTATGTCGATCTCGGGGTCGAAGAAGGCGCCGAACTCGTCGTGGACGGCCGCGATCTGGTTGTCGATGGCCATGAGGACGGCTTTTTCCTCGGCGGCTGCCTGTTCGACAAGGTGACACCCGACATGCGCATCTACCAGGAAGAGATTTTTGGCCCGGTGTTGTGTGTTGTCCGGGCCGAGTCGCAGGAACATGCCATGCAACTGATCGACAATCACGAGTACGGCAATGGCACCTGCATTTTCACGCGTGACGGTGAGGCCGCCCGATATTTCGCCGACAACATCCAGGTCGGAATGGTCGGTATCAACGTACCGTTGCCTGTGCCGGTAGCAACGCACAGCTTTGGCGGCTGGAAGCGCTCACTATTTGGCGACCTCTTTGCCTACGGACCTGATAGCATTCGGTTCTACACGCGCCGTAAAACAATCACACAACGCTGGCCATCGGGCGGCGTACGGGAGAAGGCGCAGTTTTCGTTTCCAAGCAATTCGTGACAACGAATAGTGTAGGAGCCCGCCCCGGCGGGCGAAAAAAGAAGAGGAGAGTCTGATGACCCGTATCCTGCTTGCTGGTGCACTGCTCGCCACTGCAGCCACCGCGCTCGCTCAAGACATCGCAACCGAAATCAAGGCCACCGAGGCCGCGCCCGGTGTCTACATGCTCGAGGGCGCAAACGGTTTTAGCTCAAATATGGGCTTACTGGTCGGCGACGAGCATGTCGTACTGATCGACGACGGCATGGCGCCTATAACGGCGGATCTCGTTGCCACCGTCGATGAACTGGCGGGCAGCTCAATTGACTTCATCGTCAATACGCACGTGCATGGTGACCACGTAGGGTCCAACGCGACGCTCGCCGAGAATGGCGCCGTCATCTTCGCGCACGACAATATTCGCAAGCGCCTCGTTGAAGCTCCCGATCCCGCGGGCGGCACAGCCGGCCTTCCAGTCGTCACGTTCGCGGATGCTGTAACGTTTCACGTTAACGGCCAGGAAGCCTATGTGTTCCATATCGCCAAAGCGCATACGGACGGCGATGCGGCCATCCACTTTCGCGGCGCAAACGTCATCGTCGCCGGTGATTTGCATTTTAACCACCTGTTCCCGTTCATCGATCTTGACAGTGGCGGCAGCGTCAGAGGTTTCATTGCAGGCCAGCGCCGCATTATCGAAATGGCGGACGAAGGTACGGTTATCATCCCCGGCCACGGACCGGTAGCAAATCGAGACGACTTGCAGGCGGCCGTGGATATGCTCGTCGACGCTGAGGCGCGAGTAGAGGCGCTCGTGCTCGAAGGCAAGACCGAAGAGGAGGTGCTGGCCGCAAACCCACTCGCGGACTATCACGAGGCCTGGAATTGGGGCTTCATTACCACCGAAATAATGACGAGCACACTGTATCGCTCGTTAACCGCAGAATAGAAAAGGCACGCAAATGGACAACAAGAAGACGGCGGAATTTGTCAACGACCTCTGGGATTCATCGATCATTCCCCAGATCAGCGAGTACATAAAAGTACCCAACAAATCACCAGGGTTCGATCCCGACTGGGAAAAACACGGCCATATGGAAACTGCCGTGCAGATGCTCGAGGCGTGGTCGAAAGAACAGCCGATCGAAGGCATGACGGTCGAGATTGTGCGTATCGATGGCCGCACGCCGATCTTGTTCATCGAAATTCCCGGCGCGTCGGATGATGTCGTGCTTCTGTATGGACACTACGACAAGCAACCCGAATTTAGCGGCTGGGATGATGACCTCGATCCCTGGACACCGGTAATCAAGGACGGCAAATTGTACGGCCGCGGTGGAGCAGATGATGGCTATGCGACCTTCGGCTCACTGACCGCAATTCGCGCGCTGCAGGAACAGGGCGTTCCGCACGCGCACTGTGTCGTCATCATTGAAGGCTGTGAAGAGAGTGGCAGCTTCGACCTGCCCTACTACATCGATCTGCTCGAGGACCGTATCGGATCGCCGAGCCTGGTTGTCTGCCTCGATGCCGAATGCGGCAACTATGACCAGTTGTGGTGCACCACCTCCCTGCGTGGCAACCTCACCGGCCAGCTGCGCGCGGACGTGCTCACCGAAGGTGTGCATTCGGGTACGGCGAGTGGTGTGGTGCCGTCAAGCTTTCGTGTTCTGCGCAAACTCTTGAGCCGTATCGAAAACGAAGATGACGGCCAGATTCTGCTCGACGGCTTGCACGTCGATATACCTGAACAGCGCATTGACCAGGCCAGGAAAGCAGCGGAGACCCTTGGCGCCGGCGCTTTTGAGAAATTCCCCTGGGCCGTCGACGCTCCATCGCCCAGCCAGTCCAGCTACGAGTTATTGCTCAACAACACCTGGCGGCCGACACTCAGCATCACCGGCGCGGACGGACTGCCAGCGCTCGTCGATGCCGGCAACGTCCTGCTGCCATTCAACACACTGAAACTGTCATTCAGGTTGCCGCCAACCTGTGATGCAGATGTTGCTGCCAGTACGGTCAAGGAAGCTCTCGACGCCAATCCACCGCCGCTGTGCAAAGTGGAATTCGAAGTCGAGTCGACGATGGCCGGATGGAACGCACCGCCTGTCGCCGATTGGCTCGAGGCGTCGATGCACAAGGGTTCAGAAGCCTTCTTCGGCAAACCGTCGATGTACATGGGCACGGGCGGCACGATCCCGTTCATGGGCATGCTTGGCGAGAAATTCCCGGAAGCACAGTTCCTGATCACGGGACTGCTCGGACCCAAATCCAATGCGCATGGCCCGAACGAGTTCCTGCACATTGAGACCGGCAAGCGCCTGACGAGCTGTGTCGCGCAGGTACTCGAGGATCACTTCAACCGCTAGGGCAGCTCAAATTTGCGCTCAAGTTCGTCCGTGTAATCTCGCAATTCCTCGAGGTCGCCACTCCAGACCCAGGCCTGGAGTGGATTGGCTGGCGTCTGCTCAAGTGCAGCGGCAATAAATGCCCTCGCGGCGTCGAACTCCCCGACCCCTGCAAGCGTCGTGACCATCATCATATTCAGTTCCGAAGAGCCGCGAAACGCTATTGCCTTTTCCAGGTTTTCGACTGTCGCTTCCGTCTGACCCTGCTGTCTCGAGATTCCCGCCATCAACTTGTAGTGGAACTGATTGTACTTCGGGTCCAGCACATAGCGCGGGTTCTCCCGCAACAATTGCGCCAATTCGGTAACAGTGCCAACGTCAATGCCGTTACATTTCCCTGGTACTACGTTGCTGAAAAGTTGCGACAACATCGTACCGGCGGTGTAGGTAAATTCAACGTCAGGCAAGTCCCGCCGCATTTCCTCGACAACAACGGTATGGTCTTCATCGGACAAATACATGCAGCGCAGGTTAAGTTCCAGAATACGCAGGTAAGCATGTTGCGGTTGCTCAATGACAAAACGATCGATCGTCGATAGCGCTCTGATAGGACCTTCTTCAGACAACTGGTAGCTGGCCATTGTAGTAACGGCGCGAACCGATTCGGGGTACTTGAGCGCCCAGTAGCGACTTGCGATCGACGGCTCGCCTGACAGAGATGCAAACTGGTAAAGAAAATATGCATTCACGAGAACGAAGACCGGTATTGCGACTGATGCCACACGCTGCAGGCGCGCAGGGCCTGCAAGCGTTGCCAAAATAAGTGCGTACACAGGCACGGCGACAGGCAGGTAGTTACGATGCTCGAAGTAGAGCTCCAGCGGCAACACGCTGGACTCCATCATGTGCCCTGTCAGATACCAGAGTATGGCGAGGCTAAACAAGGGGAACCGCCGACGATACATGACGGCGAGCAATGACAACCCGAGCCAGGCGATGACTGCGAGCAAAGTTAGCGGATCGAAAAGGCTGCCACTTGTCTCTGGCGGAGTCTGATAGATACCAAGCTCTGACTGAATTCCGAAAAGCGCTTTTTGCAGATACACCCAGAGCAATTGTGCCTCGGTCAACAATCGTTCCCAGCCGGTAAATCCCCGTCGCGCAACAATCCATTCCGGGTAACTGAATTGCATCGCCAGGTATGCGACGACAATCAGCGTCGGGAGAACCAGGAATACGCTTTGCCAGGCCCGCCAATGTCGCAAAGGGACACCATCTGGACGTCTGAGCACCGTGGCTTCGAGCACCAGAATGTATGCGGGCAACAGCAACCCTATTTCCTTCGACAGAGTCGCAATTGCTGTTCCTGCTCCGAGGCTGAGAGTCATCCAGACCAGCGCCGAGCGCGGCGCAACGTCAATTCTTCTACGTGCGAGGAGATATCCGCCAAGACCCATCAAGATAAAAAATGAACTTAGCGTCGCCATTCTTTGCACGACCAGCAGCGACGCAGGCGCAAGCAAAGGCATGCTGACCCAGCACGCAGCAGCGGCTGTTGCCACAATGACAGCCCTGTTGCGATCGACAGACTGCAGCAAGGTCAGTTGATACAGGCAAGCTGCGAGCAGCAGGGCGTTCAGAAGATGGATCAGAATATTGACGCGCAGAAAGGCTTCCGCGCCTAGCTCCCAATGCTCCGCTTGCAGGGCAAAGGTCAGCAGCGCAAGCGGCCGCCCACTCGGTCCCGAGGTTCCTGAGAGTACGAAATCCGCGGCTGACGCCACATCTTCGATGGCGGCCAGGCCATCCAGGTTGGGAATATCGTCGAGCTGGAAATCGCTGCTAAGCGCAGGCCAGTAGCAAAACCAGGTGAGTACGAGAACCGCGAGAAAACCGAAAAGGCTGAGCCGAATCGGCGTAAACGCGGCTCTTGTCATGATGTAAACATGATCATAATGCCGGCGGCCACGGCCGAGCCGATGACGCCGGCAACATTCGGACCCATGGCGTGCATCAGAAGGATGTTGTGCGGGTTCGCATCGAGACCAACCTTGTTGGCGACGCGTGCAGCCATCGGTACGGCTGACACACCGGCCGCGCCAATCAATGGATTGATCGCCTGTTTCGAGAACCGATTCATGAGCTTGCCCATCAGGACCCCGCTGGCGGTGCCGATGCTGAACGCGACAATGCCAAGACCCAGAATGAAAAGTGTGTTTACGTCGAGAAACTGCTCTGCACTGAGTTTCGAGCCAACGGCCAGACCGAGAAAAATCGTCACGATATTGATTAATGCGTTTTGCGTCGTATCCGACAAGCGATCGACAACACCGCACTCACGCATCAGGTTGCCGAACGCGAGCATGCCGATGAGTGGCGCCGCTGACGGCAACACCAATGCAACGAGTAGCAACAACACAATCGGAAACAGCACACGCTCGGTTTTCGATACCTCACGGAGCTGCACCATTTCGATCTTGCGCTCGGCTTCGGTCGTCAGTGCCTTCATGATGGGCGGCTGGATCAGGGGCACGAGCGCCATGTAAGAATAAGCTGCAACGGCAATTGCGCCAAGCAGGTCCGGTGCGAGTTTGCCAGCGACGTAGATCGCGGTCGGGCCGTCGGCACCGCCAATGATGCCTATCGCCGCCGCTTCCCTCAGCGAGAAGTCTGCCCAGCCAAGGTACGTCAACCCGAGCGCGCCCAGCAAGGTCGCAAAGATGCCGAATTGCGCCGCTGCGCCAAGAAACAGTGTGCGAGGATTGGCAAGCAGGGGACCAAAGTCCGTCATTGCGCCAACACCCATGAAAATGATCAGCGGAAACGCTCCGGTCGTAATGCCAACGACGTAGAAGAGATGCAGCAGACCGTCGCCAGTCGCAATCTCGACGCCCGGTATGTTCGACAACAAGCCGCCAAACCCGATCGTGACCAGCAGCAGTGGCTCAAATTTTTTGACGATACCAAGGTAGAGCAGCAGCAAGCAGATCAGCAGCATGACGGCCTGGCCGCCGCTCATTTGATAGAGCCCAGAGCCCTGCCAGATTTCGGTGATGAGTTCCATCGCCTAGTTGATCGAAACCAGCGAGTCGCCCACGGCGACGACACCACCTTCGGAGACGAACACCTGGGAGATCGTGCCCGCTTTGGGCGCGACGACCGCCGTTTCCATCTTCATGGCCTCAACAACCACCAATGGGTCGCCTTGCGCCACAACGTCGCCGACTGCAACGTGCACTTTGAAGATATTGCCGGCGAGTACTGCCTTGACTGCGTCGCCGTTCGCCGCGGGCGCGGGAGCTGCTTGCGTGCCCGGATGGACGTCCGTGAGCTGGCCTCCCTCGGCCACTTCGACGGTATAGGCCTTGCCGTTAACTCGTACCGAATAGACTGACGCTGCACTGGCCGCTGGTGCGGCGCTTGCCACAGCGGCGGATTTCCCGTCAGGAACCGGCTCGAACGCATCAGGATTGTCACGGTTTTCCAGGAAGCGAAGCCCTATCTGCGGGAACAGCGCGTAGGTCAGGACATCGTCGATGACATCGTCGGCCAGGCGTATGCGCTTCTCGATGGCCAGCTTCTGCAATTCCTCAGTTTGTTTTTCAACTTCCGGCTCCAGCAGGTCAGCCGGCCGGCAAGTGACGGGTTCAGCGCCTTCGAGTACCTTCGCCCGCAATTCGGCATTGACCGGTGCCGGTGTGGCGCCGTACTCACCTTTGAGTACACCCGCTGTCTCTTTTGAGATCGTTGCATAGCGCTCACCAGAGAGAACATTGATGACCGCCTGCGTGCCGACGATCTGCGACGTCGGAGTAACCAGTGGCAACATGCCGAGATCTTCACGGACGCGCGGAATCTCATCGAGGACTTCGTCGAGTTTGTCACCGGCGTTTTGCTCACGTAGCTGGCTCTCGAGGTTGGTCAGCATGCCGCCCGGAACCTGGGCGACGAGAATGCGCGAATCGACACCCCTGAGCGCACCTTCGAACTGCGCATACTTCTTGCGGACCTCTCGAAAATAAGCGGCAATCTCTTCCAGGAGGTTGAGGTCGAGACCGGTGGCCCTGTCCGACTCATCGAGTATTGCGACCAACGCTTCGGTGGGCGAATGGCCATAGGTCATACTCATTGAAGATATTGCCGTATCGACGACGTCGATACCTGCTTCGGATGCTTTCATAAGTGCCGCCGTCGACATTCCGGTCGTCGCGTGGCAATGCAAGTGAATGGGTATGTCGACTGCATCTTTGAGGCGCGTAACGAGGTCAAATGCGACATGGGGATTCAGCAGACCGGCCATGTCCTTGATGCAGATCGAGTGTGCGCCCATATCCTCGATCTGCCGGCCCAGATCCACCCAGAGGTCTACGGTATGCACCGGGCTCAGGGTGTACGAAATCGTACCCTGGGCATGCTTGCCAACGGCCAGCGTCGCCTTGACGGCTGTCTCGAGATTTCGCATGTCGTTGAGTGCATCGAAGATGCGGAATACATCCACGCCATTGATGGCGGCGCGCTCGACAAACTTCTCCACCAGGTCGTCCGCGTAATGTCGATAACCGAGGATATTCTGACCACGAAACAGCATTTGCTGCGGCGTGTTCGGCATTGCCTCCTTAAGCCGCCGAATACGCTCCCAGGGATCTTCGCCAAGGTAGCGGATGCAAGCGTCAAACGTCGCGCCGCCCCAGCTTTCGATCGACCAGAAACCGGCGCGATCGAGTTTATCGGCTATCGGAAGCATGTCGTCAATGCGCATGCGTGTCGCCAGCAGGCTCTGATGCGAGTCGCGGAGTGCTAGCTCGGTGATACCAAGAGGTTTGTTTTCGTTCATTGAACTCGTCTTCGGTTTATTGGCGGCGGTGTTCCGTTATAGCGGCCGCTATCGCGGCAATCTCGTCATCTCCAGCATTTGCGGCACCTTTTGCGGGCTGAAACCGACTGACCAAACGCGACATCAGGGTCATCGCGATAACGAGGACTGTCAGGAACACGAATACTGTGCCCATTCCAGCCAGCATCAGGGTCAGCCCTTCGTTGATTAACTCGTTTTGCATGTCGGGTCACTGTGATTTGATGACCGGCCGATTATACTGAATTAGCCGCCCCTAAGTAGCGTTCAAACGTGAGCCTTTCAAGTCGAAAATTAGTCGCAACAGTAATTTCCGCACTGATGTGCTGCGGCGGTTCGGTGGCAGATGAGAACACACCGGAATTACTCGATCCGCAACGCCTGGAATCCGATCAGGTCGTTATCGGCGACATCATTCTCGTCAAACAGGATGTCTTTGACCTGTCGAACCCGAAGGAGAACAACGCCTTTTATCGGTTTTTCAACCGGCTTCACATCATTACCAAGGACTCGGTAATCGAACAGCAGCTTTTGTTCGCGTCAGGCGACGAATTCTCGAAGCGCCTGGTCGAGGAAACCGAGCGAATACTGCGGCGCAATACCTTCTTCTACGACGCGTCTATCACTCCGGTCAATCGCGAGGACGGCACGGTCGATTTGCAGGTTGATACACATGATGTGTGGACGCTAAAGCCCGGGTTTGCTGTGTCGCGCAGCGGCGGTGAAAACCGAACAATGGTCAAGCTCGAGGAGCTGAACCTGTTCGGCTGGGGACAGCAGGTGCGGATAGCGCGCGCCAGCGACGTCGATCGTGACGCGACGTTGTTCACGTTCCGCGACAAGAACCTGGGGCGCAGTTGGACGCAGCTGAAATTCGACTATTCCGACAACTCCGACGGCCACTGGAAAGCGCTATCGGTCATACGACCTTTCTATGCGCTCGATGCTCGCTGGACCACGGGCATATCCGGAAGGGATTTTGACCTGGAGCGCAAGCTCTACCAGCGCGGCGAAAAAGCCGCCGAATTTCGGCAGGAGCAACAGTTTGCTTCGGCGTTCGGTGGATGGTCGGAAGGACTGCGTGATGGGTGGGTACGGCGCTACACCGCCGGCGTCGCTTACGACCAAAACCTCTTCTCGGCGGTTCCCGACGCAACATTGCCGCCTGCTATCCCGGACAATCGCGAATTGGTGTACCCGTTTTTCAGGATCGAGATCCTGGAAAATCAGTTCGAAACGGCACAAAACCGCGACCAAATAAAGAGAACCGAAGATTTCCTGACGGGCACCCGCATCGCTGCAACGCTGGGTTGGTCCGATGAGGATTTTGGCTCTGATCGTGACGCAGCCCTGTACTGGCTCAGCGCCAGTCGGTCGTTTGGTGATCTCGCGAAATCAGCTGTACTCCTGCAGGCAAACGCGAGCGGCCGCGTCGAAAGCGGTGACACAGTGAATGCACTGCTCAGCGCGAGCGCCCGCTTCTATAAGCAGCAGTCCGATCAGCGCACCTTCTTTACGACGATTTCCGCCACCTACGGCAACAACCTGGATCTCGACAACCCGGTCGAGCTCGGCGGCGACACCGGCTTGCGCGGATACCCTCTGCGTTACCAGTCCGGTGACTCGAAGATACTGCTAACTGTGGAACAGCGTTATTTCTGGAATTGGTACCCGTTTCGCCTTTTCCGCGTCGGTGGCGCCATATTCGCCGACACCGGTCGCACCTGGGGCGACAATCCCCTCGGCGGCGAGAGCCTGGGTTGGCTCAGCGATGTCGGCTTTGGTCTGCGTTTAGCACCAACGCGTACGGGCACGCGCAGCGTCATTCATATTGATCTTGCGTTTCCG
>WTCH01000170.1 GCA_013138675.1 Woeseiaceae bacterium
GGCCGCCAGGTGTACGAGCCTGTCTGGCGGGCGATGCAGGAATTCACCAACACTCGTACTGAGTCCACACCGGACGAGATCTGGTTCTGTGACCATGACGGCGTGTTTACGCTCGGGCTCAATTCGAAGCCCGAACACCTTCTGGCGCCTGGCGACATCCCGGTCATTCAGATCGATCGCGGCGGACAGGTCACCTACCACGGTCCGGGCCAGCTCATGATCTACCCGCTTATCGACCTGCGTCGTGCGGGTTTGGGCGTCCGCGATTTAGTAACCGCGCTCGAACAGAGTGTTGTTGACCTGGCTGCGGACTACGGCATCGAAGCGGCAAGCCGCTGTGATGCACCGGGCGTCTACATTGAGGGCGTCAAGCTCGCGAGCGTCGGTCTCCGGATCCGGCGGGGCTCCAGTTTTCACGGTATGGCGCTCAACGTGGATGTCGATCTCGAGCCATTCTCTCGAATTAATCCCTGTGGTTTCAAGGATTTGCAGCTGACTGACCTGGCGCGCCTTGGGGCGGACAATGACCTTGCGGCGGTTCGCGACAAGCTCCTGCCGCATTTATTGCGCCACTTGCACCTCGATCAGGCGTTGAGTTCGGCGAGCCTTTCTGGCGTGCCCACGTCTCTCCAGAGCCCGGAATAAATACTGCCGCTGATCCTGTCGGCGTCCGCCGCGGCACGCAGCATCGGCACCACTGAGAAACGACCAGGCGTGCAGTTCGCAAAAAATTCTGGTCGGTAGATCGACACGCCACTGAACGTGAACATGGGTTCACCGTCGTTGCGAATACGACCGTCCACGATGGCAAAATCGCCGCTGGCCATGTCTTCCGGGACGGGCACGCAAACCAGGTGCACCATGTCATCGTCACTGAGCTGCACATCCGGCAACGGCATGTCGGTATAGATGTCAGCATTGATGACGAGAAACGGATCGGCACCCAGCACGGGCAGCGCCCGGTGGATACCACCACCGGTTTCGAGGATGTTGTCGCCTTCCTGGCTGTAAACAACGTTGAGTCCGTATTCTTCCCCGGAGCCGATGCGTTCGGTGATTTGTTCACCCAGCCAGCCCAGGTTGATAACAACCGTTTCGACGCCGCCCTCGGCAAGTGACCGCAGATGCCGTTCGAGCAATGCTTGTCCGCCAATCTCAAGCAGCGACTTGGGCACACTGTCGGTGACTGGCCTGAGCCGTTCTCCGCGACCAGCCGCGAGGATCATCGCAATCACGACGATCCCTTCGGTGACGGCAGGCAGCGTTCGTTGATCAGGTCGACGAGAAACGTCAGTTCAGGATACTTCCCGCCGAGATCGACGATGTAACTCAAGGTACGCGGCACATCCAGCAGGTATCCCGGCTTGCCGTCGCGATCACTGAGTCGTGCAAAAATGCCGGCGGCCTTGAGGTGCCTCTGTACACCCATCAGGTCGAAGGCGCGCACAAATTGATCGTCCGACAGAGAGTGCAGCCCGATGTTGCGTGCGTCATTGCAGAAACTGCGACACCACTCGTCAATTTGTGTGTCGGTCCACTTGACGTAGCAGTCCTTCAACAGGGAAACGAGATCGTAGGTTAGCGGGCCTTCGACCGCGTCCTGAAAATCAAGTATCCCGGGTCCGTCATCGATCACCATCAGGTTGCGTGAATGATAGTCGCGATGCACGAACACTTGTGGCTGGTCGAGCGCATTGCTCACCAGCGTGTCGCACAAGGATTGCCAGCTCGTTTCTTCATCACCAGCCAACACGATGCCGAGATGTTTCTCGCATAACCAGTCATGAAACAAGGAAAGCTCGAACCGCAGTAGCCCGTCGTCGTACGCGGGTAACAATGACTGAAACGCTTCGCCGCGACTTTGCACGATGAGCAAGGCCCGCAAGGCCGTCGGGTAAAGCGTGTCCGCCGCTGCGTCGTCTTCGTTCAATAGTTCGAGGTATTGCGTGCTACCCAGATCCGTCAGCAGCAAGAAACCATCGTCGAGGTTTGCCTCCAGTACTCTCGGCGCTTGCAGTTGCATCGACTCGAGGTAACCGGCTACCTGGATGAAAGGTTTGCAGTCTTCCTGTTCGGGCGGCGCATCCATCGCGATATAACTCGCGGTCGCTGAATGCACACGAAAATAGCGCCGGAAGCTCGCATCGCCGGAAGCCGGCTGTGGGTCGGCGTCGGCAAGCCCGTCGAGGCTACGCAACCAGGCCGTCAATTCGGCCAGTCGGAGCTCCTCTTTATCACGGTCTGAACTAATCTCAAAACTCCGTAACGCGTTGTAGCACCTGCAAAACTATGCGAAGGTAACATACCCCCGTAACCCGATAACCATTTTGCCCTCGACTCGACTGATCATCGCCGGTGCATTGCTGGTTTCGCCCTACGCGCAAGCCGCGGAACCAGTCTCATGCTATGCGCCAGTCCAGCCCGTGGATGTCGAGAACGCGCTGACGGCGATCGACCTGACCAATCCCGAAGAAATCGTTTTCGAAGTCGGCGAAATCGATGCGCAACTCGGCATCATACCGCGCGCATCGATGACTGGCGGCGTGCTGCTGCGCCAGGGCGAAAAGCTTGCCGGCGCCGATACAGCAGAATACGAACCCACCAACCAGTCTCTGCTGCTTGCAGGCAACGTTCGCTACGAGGATCCCAATTCGCATATTGAATCGGACAGCGCTGAATTTTCCTATGGGCTTGGCCGCGTCCTGTTCGAGGGCGCCCAGTTCTACTTGCAGGGCAACAATGCTCGCGGTGCGGCAGACTCACTCGAAATCCACCAGGCCGGACGACTCGACCTCGACGTTGTCAGCTACACGACGTGCCCGCCAGAGTCGAACGACTGGCTGATCCGTGCCAGGTCCATTGATCTCGATACGCAAGAAGGTGTCGGCACGGCCAAAGGTGTGAGCTTGCGCTTCAAGGGCGTGCCGATTCTGTACTCGCCGCACTTTTCATTTCCGATTGGCGACGCACGCAAGACGGGTGTCCTGGCGCCCACGATCAGCGCCGGTGGACGCAGTGGCAACGAAATTCGGGTGCCGTTCTACTGGAACATCGCGCCGAATTACGACGCAACGATTACACCGCGCCTGCTAACTGAGCGCGGCCTTCAGGTCGCTGCACAGTTTCGCTACCTGACCAACAGGATGGATGGTCAGGCCTATGCCGAGCACCTCAATAACGACAGCATGTTCAACGACTCGCGTACGATGCTCCAGCTGCAGCATCGCACGATGTTCGTCAATGGCTG
>WTCH01000113.1 GCA_013138675.1 Woeseiaceae bacterium
CCCCTGATAGCGAGCAATAACGGCACGCTTCTCAAGTGTGACGCGGACAATGCTTACGCGTTCTTCGAAAAGACTGACGATGCTATCCAGGCCGGTTTTGACATCAATGCAGCGTTGTTCCAATCCAACGCCGACTACCGAATGGAAGAGCAGATCTACCTTTCGGTCGGTATCGACTACGGGCGCGTTCTTCTGATCGATGATATCGACTTTTTTGGCGACCCTGTCAATACGGCATCGAAACTCGGCGAGGATCTCGCGGTCAAGTCGGAAACTCTCGTCACCAAACGTGCGATCGAGCACTCCAACTTCGTCGTTCCCGAACGCGCCGAACGCATGACCGCACGAATCTCCGAGATTAAAATCAAGTATGTGCGCATACCAATGACAGAGCCTTCGGAACATTAATCGACATGGTCGCCGAAGCCAAAGCGCTGCGGCGCGTACTGGAAGTTACCCGTAAACTCGCGGCCCCGTTTGACCTCGACACGATGCTGACCGAGGTTGTGGACGTTTCACGGAATATCCTCGACGCAGAACGCGGCACGGTCTTTCTATACGATGAGCTTACAGACGAACTCGTCGTTCGAGTCGCAACTGAACTCGGCACAATCCGTATACCAGCAAACAAAGGTATCGTCGGCGAGAGCGCGCAAACGCATAAGCTGATCAACGTCCCCGACTGCTACGCCGACGATCGATTCAATCGCGACATCGACAAGCAAACGGGTTATCGCTCACGTTGCATGCTCACGATACCGCTACTCGGCTTCGAGGATTCGCTCGTTGGTGTGCTGCAAATACTCAACAAAAACGACGGCATCTTCGATGAAGAGGACGAGTTCATTGCTACCGCGCTTGCGGCACAGGCGGCTGTCGTGTTGCACCGCGCCAAGATCACTGAGCAGATCATAGAATCGGAGAAACTCGATCGCGAAATAGCGGTGGCGCGCGACGTACAAATCGGCACGTTGCCCAAACATATGCCGAAAATCGAAGGCTACGAATTTGCCGGCGCGTTCGAACCGACAGACCAGACCGGCGGCGACCTGTACGACTTCGTGCAACTCGATGAGCATCGCCTGTTTCTGCTGATGGGCGATGCGACCGGCCATGGCATCGGCCCGGCACTTAGCGCAACCCAGGTGCGCGCCATGTTGCGCGTGGCTTTGCGGCTGGAATCGAGCCTCGACGACGCTTTCGTGCACATAAACGACCAATTGTGCGACGACCTTCCCGACGATCGCTTTGTGACCGGCTTCTTCGGACTGCTCGATGCAACGCAACATAAGGTGAGTTTTCACTCGGGCGGGCAAGGCCCGATATTGCATTACCATGCGGCAAGTGGTGACTACGACTGGCACCCGGCCACGACCTTTCCGCTCGGCTATTTGCCGCAAACCGACCTGGCGGCACCGCTTGAAATTGACCTCGCGCCCGGCGATATTCTCGGGCTCATATCTGACGGCATCTACGAGTACGAGAACGAACAGGGCGTGCAGTTTGGTCAGCAAGGCGTAGCCGATGTTATCGACCAAACCCGCGATGGGGACGCTGACGCGGTGGTCGCTGAGATCATGCGGGCCGTGCGGCATCACGGCGGCAGCGTGCCCCAGGCCGACGACATTACTATTGTGCTGGCAAGGCGATCCGGGTAAGCGGCCACTCCCATGCAGAGGACATTCACACGAAGTTTCGACGCATTGGCAGATATCTATGAGTTCGCCGAGGGAATCCTCGCAGCAGAGAACGTGGAAGATTCAGTACGATTCCCCGTTCACCTCGCGCTCGAGGAACTCTACGTGAACATGGTCAAATATTATCCCGACAACGATAACGACATACTGCTGGACGTTACGGCAGCTGACGGCAAGGTTAGTGTCACAATGACGGACTACGACGTTGATGCGTTTGATGTCTCGGTGCCAAGAAACGTGGATACGGAGCTGCCGCTGGACGGGCGGGTTCCTGGTGGTCTGGGCCTGCATCTCGTGCAGAAGATGGTCGATAACCTTGAATACGAGCATCACGACCGGCAGAGTACGGTAAGATTTACCAAGGAGTCAGGTTAACCTTATGTTTAATATCGAATTTGGGGACAATGGCGAGATCCTTTGCAGCGGTCGGCTGGACGCCGCCCAGTGCGCCAAGGCAGAGGAATTTCTGGGTTCGGTCGAGGGGCCCAGCACTCTCGATTTTGCCCAATTGGAATACATCTCCAGCGCCGGGCTCGGTATACTGTTGAAAACGCAGAAGCGCCTCGTTGCCAACAGTGCGGGGCTGAAAATAATAAATGTTAACAATCACATACATGACGTATTCCGATACTC
Organism: Woeseiaceae bacterium; assembly: GCA_013138675.1. Taxonomy (GTDB): domain Bacteria; phylum Pseudomonadota; class Gammaproteobacteria; order Steroidobacterales; family Woeseiaceae; genus UBA1847. The sequence continues at coordinate 2,331 of WTCH01000113.1, forward strand.
GGGGTTCCACTCGATCTTTGAGATAGAAGCGCAATAAAGGTCGATCCGAGGTCGCATCAGGGAGGGAGGCGCTATCCACATGGACGCCAGCGAAATATCCAGCAATGTTGATGGCAGTCCTGCCACCAACTTTTTTGGCTGCCGGTTGTAAGTATGAACAGGCCAGACGACAAAAAGTTAATGGAGCGTTGTTTGAAAGGCGACCGGCAAGCGTTCGAAGCGTTGCTGGTCAAGTATCAGAAACCCGTCTACAACGCCGCGTACCGGATGCTCAATAATCCGGAAGATGCGCGGGACGTCACACAGACAGTGTTTCTCAAGGTCTATGAAAATCTGGACCAATACGATCCTTCACATCGCTTCTTCAGCTGGATTTATCGCATCGCGATGAACGAATCGATCAACTGGCTAAAGAAGTCGAGTCGCCAGGAGGCGCTTGAACATGAGGCAGCAGATCAAGGGGAAGGCCCGGAGCAACAGGCCGGTGACGCGCAACTCGGTGAGGGCATGGAGGCCGCGCTGATGATGATCAAATCCGAGTACAGAGCCGTCATTATCCTCAAGCATGTGCTGGGATGCAGTTATGTCGAGATTAGTGAAGTACTTGATATTCCTGAGAAAAAGGTGAAATCGCGTCTCTACGCTGGCAGGCAATTGCTGCAGGAGAGACTCACACAGCAGGGTTTGCACTAATGGCTATTGATCCGAACATTGTCGAGCTCATCAACGCCGATATCGATGGCGAGATCAGTCCGGCGGACAAGGACACGCTCAGGGCGATGATGGCTGAGAGCCCCGACGCACAAGCGATGCATGCCGAACTGTCCGGGCTCAGTTCATCAATGGACGAGCTCCCGGACCTGGACGCGCCGCCGTATCTCATACACACCATAATGGCCGAGATACCAAAACCCGAATCACAAGATCGTAGTAATTTCCTGCAAGGGCTGTTTGCGGCACCGGCATTGCGATACGCAGCGATGTTTGCGGCCGGTTCCGTACTGACATTAAGCCTTGTCAGTTCCGATCAGGTCTCCGAGCGTGCGTTCAGCGACGTCACAGGGCTGGTTGGGACGATTTCACCCGAGGTGCCGGTTGGCCCAGGCATCCAGACCCTGCAGGTCGACCGCACCGACGTTGCCGGGCATATAACGCTACGCAGCAGCGGGCCGCTACTCATCGTGGATTTCGACCTGGTTTCGAACGGTCCCATCGATATTTTGGCGTCGTATTCGGATCAATCGGTCTGGTTCAACGGATTTGCGCAGCTCGAAAGCCCAGGAGCCAGCATTTCCGCCGAATCGGGGCGTATCTCGATGAAAATAGACGGCAAACGCCGCTACGCGCTGTATTTGCGTAACGCCGGCGATCGTAACGTCTCCATCAATTTGCGCTTCATGTCAGACGGCGAAGTCGTCTACGACACGGACATTCAATACGTTCAACCCGGGCAGCCAGAATGAAAAATCCAACATTTTCGAGCCTGCTCGGTACTTACATACAAGCTCAACCTATTTTGGGGGCCCTGACGGGCACAGGAGGAAAGGAAAATGGTTAACAAAACGATCCCCGCATTCGTTATAGGCGCAGTATTCGGAGGAGCAAT
>WTCH01000363.1 GCA_013138675.1 Woeseiaceae bacterium
TTTGGCGCCCCATTTTTCGAGCGCCGTCAGCGACCGCTTGTACAGCCGCCTGATAGCTTTCAGACGTGCGGCAACTTCGTCGGGGTCGGGTCCGGTATCGATGACTTCCTCTTCGTCGTCATCCTGATTATCCGACTTGGTAACCGGCTGCTTGATTTCGTCCGGGGCGTTAGGGTCGATGAATCCGACCACGAAATCCTGCATGCGGGTTTCACCCGCGGCCACCGCGTCGAATACCTCGAGCAGTTTCTCGATGGTCGGCGGAAAGTGGGCCATGTGGTATTTGACCTGGTTGAGCCCATCTTCGATGCGTTTCGCAATTTCAATTTCGCCCTGCCGGGTCAACAACTCGACCGTGCCCATTTCCCGCATGTACATGCGAACCGGGTCCGTCGTGCGGCCGAATTCGGCGTCGACGCTTGCAAGTGCCGCCTCGGCTTCCTCAGCGGCGTCGTCGTCATCGTTAGAGCCTGCGTTCTCGGTCATGAGCAACGTCTCGGCATCCGGTGCTTTCTCATGCACGGCGATACCCATGTCGTTAATCATGTTGACGATGTCTTCGATCTGCTCGGGGTCGACAATGTCGTTAGGCAGGTGATCATTCACTTCCGCGTAAGTCAGGTAGCCTTGCTCCTTGCCTCGGGCAATGAGCGCTTTCAGCTGTTGAGCTGGTTTGGCACTGCTTATCACTGCGCGTTTCTCTCTCAAAACGATCCTTCCTCCACCTAAAAAATGCAAACGACCAAGTATACGTGTTTGACCGTACTGGTTCACTATTTATCCGCTGACCGCCGACCCCTGTCCGAGCTCTCGCAGCTCGCTGCGCTCGGCGTCTGAAAGCTCGCTAAGCCTTTCTTTTTCAATAAGAAAATCGACGCGGTCCCGTTTTCCCGCCAATGCCAGCTGGGCGATGCACTGCTCGAGTTCGGCCCTGGCGTCGAAGTCTTCGGATTCCGGCAGCTCCACTGCGGCGAGTTTGCCCAGATGGCGGCCTTCTTCGTGGCTTCGCCAGCGCTCGAGGAGCCTGGCGGTAGTCATAGTGGGTTCGGCTTGCACGGTTTCAATGAGATCGCGTAATAAATCAGTACCGGGCCTGGTGACTCCGGCCAGTTGCTCGACATCGAGCTTGTCCGCTGCATCGGGGTTATTCAGCAACAGCGATATGGCGCGCCGTACTATAGACGGTTTGCCGGCAGATGGCCCGGATTGATGTCTCAATCCGCTAAGGCCCTCCCGCCTGGCGTGCGGCGCCGGTTTCGACTGATCTTTTGCCAGGATTGCCTCCAGTTTCGGCGCCGCCAGGCCTACCGTTTCGGCCAGTCGCTCGAGCAGCAGCTCTTTGTACACGCCCGCGGGAATCTTGTTGACCAAAGGTCTGGCCAGTTCTGCCAGGCGGGCCCTGCCGTCGACCGATTTCATGTCGACCTGGCTGGCAAGTTCCTCCACCAGGTAATCAGATAGCGCCAGCCCCTGGTCCATGGCCTTTTCGAAACCATCAGCGCCGTTGTTTTGCACGTATGAATCGGGGTCCTGGCCTTCCGGCAGGAACACGAACCTGAGCTGGCGACCTTCACGAATCTGCGGCAACGTCGTTTCCAGCGCACGCCAGGCGGCCGCACGACCAGCGCGATCGCCGTCGAAGCAAAAATACACTTCGTCTGAGAGTCGGAACAGGCGGTTGAGATGCTCATCAGTTGTTGCAGTACCCAGGGTTGCAGCCGCGAAGTCGATACCGTGCCGCGCCAGTCCTACGACATCCATGTATCCCTCGACAACGACCAGGCGCTCAATGTTTCGTATTGCCTGGCGTGCCTCGTACAGTCCATAAAGCTCGCGGCCTTTGTGAAACAGCACGGTTTCGGGAGAATTCAGGTACTTGGGTTCTTCCTGGCCCATGACCCGGCCGCCGAAACCGATGCAGCGGCCGCGAGAATCCCTGATCGGAAACATGACCCGCTCGCGGAAGCGATCGTAGTGTTGGCCGTTGTCTTTGCGAATAATCAATCCGAGGGCGAGCAGACGCTCGGTTGCCTCTTTGGAGGAGCCGAAATGATCGAGAAGATGGCTCCAGCCGGCTGGCGCGTAACCGATGCCAAAGCGCTTTGCCGTGGCGCCATCGATGTCTCTTGCCTGCAAGTAGTCGACAGCAGGCTGATGCTTGCGAAGTTCTCCCTGGTAATGCTTCTCCACTTTCTGCATCAACTCGAACAATTCATCGTAGCGACGTGCCGGCCGCTGACTATCCTCGCGGGGCACTTCGATTCCCATCATCCCGGCGAGGCTCTCGACTGCCTCGACGAATTCCATGTGGTCGTATTCCATCAGGAAGCCGAGTGCGGTGCCGTGTGCGCCACAGCCGAAACAATGGTAGAAGCCCTTCGACGGGCTAACGGTGAATGACGGGGTTTTCTCGTCGTGAAACGGGCAGCAGGCCTTGAATTCGCGGCCGGCTTTCTTGAGCTGTATGCGGTGGCCAAGCACCTCGACGATATCTGCTCTCGTGATCAGATCGTCTATAAAGTGCTGTGGTATCAAGCCGCTCATTTCGTTCCAAAAAACTCGTCTGCACGCTGTGTGTTTTAGGTCCTTGCACAATGGGTTAACGGATACTCGGCTTTCCAGGGGTCAACCCAAAATTCAATTATTGTCGTTGTCCTGGCCTGGCAGGGGTCCCAAACCTTAAGCATAGCCAAATGGTCGGGCGTTGCCAGAAAACTGGGAACTAGCCCTGTCCCAGGATCGATTTGACCTTCGCTCCCA
>WTCH01000381.1 GCA_013138675.1 Woeseiaceae bacterium
GGTATTCTTTCCGAATGGCGGCTATATCAACGATCCGCAGCTTTCGGTTCACAACGTTCAGCGTGCCGCGGAAGCTAGCGATGCGACGTTCCGTTTCAAGGCAGAGGTTACCGAAATTCGACAGACAGATGGCCATGTCGAGGGCATTACGTTGCTCGGTGGTGAACAGATTGATGCTCCGATCATAGTAAATGCAGCCGGCCCACATTCATTTGTGATCAATCGTATGGCCGGCATCGAAGAGTCGATGAATATCAAGACGCGCGCCTTGCGTCATGAGGTACATTTTGTGCCCCCGCCCGTCAGCTATGACACTGAAAAACATGGGTATGTGACGTCGGATGACGATATTGCAGGCTATTGCAGGCCGGAAACAGGCAATCTTATATTGGTCGGTAGCCAGGATCCGGAATGTGACCCCAAGGAATGGGTCGATGATCCGGATAACTACAATCGTGATGTGAGCAATGAGCAATGGCAAGCACAGGTGTTTCGACTCGCGCAGCGAATTCCAGACCTGCCCATTCCCGGTCAGGCCAAGGGAATCGTTGATCTTTATGATGTGACTGACGATTGGATTCCAATCTATGACAAATCGGATCTCGGTGGTTTCTACATGGCGGTTGGTACAAGTGGTAATCAGTATAAGAACGGCTCAATAGCAGGCCTGTTGATGGCCGAATTGATCGATGCCTGTGAACACGGACACGATCATGATGCCGACCCGATAAAAGTTGAATGCCCGAAGACCGGGCTTTTATTGGACGCTGGTTTCTATTCTCGTAATCGGGAGAGTAACGAAAACAGCAGTTTCTCCGTATTGGGTTGATTTCAAAACGAGATGGGCCGTGAAAAAAGGCGACAAACCGGCAGCGGTACAATTGTACTTCTTATAAAACCTGAATTTTTCTTACATGTCATTGAAATTACGAAATAATCAAGTAAAGTCTAGCGAAACTCGTGCAATATGCGGGCTAGAGCGACTGTGGGGCACGTCGCCACTGAAGTCTCACTACGACGTCGTCTTGATTGGTGGTGGAATTCACGGCCTGGCAACCGCTTATTACCTGGCGAAGGAGCATGGTATCAAGGACGTCGCTGTTCTTGAGCGCCGCTATATCGGATACGGAGGGTCCGGACGAAACACAGCTATCGTTCGCGCCAATCAGCGCACGCAGGAAAACGTAAAATTGTATGACGAAGGGCTAAAGCTCTGGCCAAAGCTGATCGACGAACTCGATTTCAACTTGATGTTCTTCAATTGCGGGAATCTGAATCTGGCGCATAGCGAGGCGGCGGTGAGTGCATTCCGGCTCGCCGTATCTACCGCTAATTTCTGTAATGTGCAGTCTGAACTCCTTGATCCGCAGCAATGCAAGGAATTGGTGCCGGCGTTGGATATTTCGGATCGGCCGTATCACCCGATTCACGGCGGCATGTACCATGGGCCGGGCGGAATTGTGCGCCATGATGCGGTGGTTTGGGGGCTTGCCAAGGGCGCGTTCAAGCATGGCGCTCACATTCATCAGGGCGTGGAGGTCCTCGGAATCGATACCGACGGGCAAAAGATCACCGGCGTACAAACTAACCGGGGTTCGATTTCCTGCAACAGATTGGCAGTCATGGCCGGCGGCTACAGCGCCAGTGTCTGCGAGATGGTCGGCATGGAACTGCCGGTGCACCCTTTGACTATTCAGGCCATGGTAACTCAGCCATTAAAGCCATTTCTGCATCACGTAGTGAGTTCCGGTGCTTATCACTGTTATGCGAACCAGACACTAAAAGGTGAGGTCGCGACCGGCGCCCACATGGATCCCCAGGTCAACTACAGTACTACGCCAACAGCGTGGTACATGAAGCACCAGGCTGAGGCGCTATGCGAGTTCCTCCCGTGCCTGAAAGGCGTCAAATTCATGCGTATCTGGGCGGGACTTGCTGATATGACACCGGATATGGCCCCTATCATGGATGGCAACGTGATGTATGACGGCCTGTTCATCGATGTCGGCTGGGGTTACTTCGGTTTCAAATCGGGGCCGATTACCGGCAAGTACATGGCCGAGTTCATTGCTGACGATGAAGCTCCGGATATTCTCAAGCCGTTCGCACTCAATCGTTTTCTCGAAAATCGTTACATGGGTGAAACGGCGGGTGCGACAAATTACGGACATTGGAACTAGGAATCCGTGAGCTTCACAATCACCTGTCCTATTTGTGGCGAACGCGACGTCTACGAGTTTCATTTCGGTGGGCGTGATCGCGGACCACCCCCGTCGCACGATAATCTGACAATTGAGGAGTATCTCCGCTACGCACAATTCAGAACCACCAGGACCGAAGCGCAGCTTGAGTGGTGGTTTCACTCTAACGGATGTGGCTCGTGGTTTACAACATGGCGCAACCCGGCCAACAACCGCGAGGAAAAACCTCAGGAAATGAGCAATGACCAGCAGTAGAGGGGTGGTGAGATATGCGGGCTAGGCTGCCGGAGTTCCCTACGCAGCATATCGACCGGGGGCAGGAGATTTCGTTCAGCTACCTCGGTAAACGTATGTCCGGACTTGGTGGAGACAGCGTCGCTGTCGCCATGTACGACAATGGCGTGCGCATCTTCAGTCGCAGCCTCAAGTACCATCGACCGCGCGGTCTGTACAGCCTTGATGGTGAATCAGCAAACACTTTGATGAACATCGACGGTATCCCAAACGAAAACGCCGAGAAAAGGCGCCTGCGCGATGGCATGGAGGTCAGTGCACAAAACGTACGCGGACGTCCGGATACTGATTTTTACAGTTTTATCAACTGGTTTGATCGCTTCATGCCGGCCGGTTTTTATTATCGCATGTTTCACAGACCGTACAAACTCTGGCCATTCTTCCTGAATAGAATCCGGAAAATGGCCGGAGTGGGGACCTTGGACATCCATCGGGAGTTCGATGATAGCCGGCGCTTCGAAATATTTCTTAATGCCGATGTAGCCGTAATTGGCGGGGGTACGGCAGGAATGAATGCTGCACTTGCGGCCGCTGGGCAAGGACTGCGTGTTTGCTTATTTGAGCACCGCGCGTGGCTGGGTGGGCACATGGACTGGCGTGTAGTGGAATTTGAAGATGAGCCTCTGTTCGAGCGGGCACGCGGACTGGCGAAACAGGTCGAGGCAAATACGCAAATTCGGCTTTTCACTCAGGCGCCGGTTACTGGTATCTGGGGAAACAAACTGATCACCGCTTATCAAACGGGTAAGGACGGTGAATATTTCGATGAGCGATATATCGAATGCCGCGCAAAAAGCGTTGTGGTGGCTTCAGGCTGCATCGAGCGGCCATTGGTCTGCAACAACAACGAGCGACCCGGAGTCATGCAGGTCAATACGGCGTGGCGGCTTGCGCGGACCTACGCGATTACTCCTGGCAAACGTATCGTATTCAGCATAGGCGACGACCTGGGGCTTGAAGCAGCGCTCGATCTCGCGGAACTCGGCCTCAAGGTGCTCGCAGTGGCTGATGCTCGGAGCGACAAGCAGAATGCAGACTTGCTGACCAGGCTGCAGAGCGCAGGTATCGAATATCTACCGGGGTGGGCGGCAAGCAACGTAAAGGGTGGCAAGCACGTTCGAGGTGTCGAACTATCCGAACTGAATGGCAGCCAAACTTGCTCATTCAAGTGTGATCTTCTGGTCGCCAGCGCCGGGCAACAGGCTGTCATCGGCCCGCTTTCGACAGCAGGGGCCAAATTCCGATATTGCACTGAGACAGGGCTATTTCAGCCAACCGAGATGCCGCCAAAAATGTTTTCGGCAGGTCGCATGACAGGACTCACCCACCCGGGAAGCATCGACACTTCCGGCACCATTGCAGGGCTTGAAGCGGCGGCGGCTTGCGATCGGGATGTGTCGACGAACCTTGACGCGGCCCGGAGAGCGGCGGCAAAGCTGCCGGGCGAAACCAAAGGTTGCGACCTGGTGTACGGCCCGGGAATTGGCGCAGGACGTAAAGCCTTTATTTGTTTTGATGGAGACGGCACGTTCAAGAATGCAGTACAGTCTGCGAGCCAGGGTTTTGACGCGCCCGAACTTGCGAAACGATTCGGCGGTTTTGGCCTGGGTCCCGGTCAGTATCAGGTTCCCGGCCAAAATCTCGCGATGGCTATGTCGAATATCAACGGCACGCCGATCGAAAATTCCCAGTTCACGACAGTGCGGCCCCCGTTGGTGCCGCTGACACTTGCTACATGCGTTGGCCCACGCCACAACATCTACAAGCAAACACCGTTGCACCGGGATCAGAAAGCGCGTGGCGGGATCTTCCGCAATGCGGGTGTCTGGCGACGCGCTCGTTATTTCAGTCCGGATCTGGACTGCCGGCCCGAGATCCGCAATGTACGTGAAAACGTTGGATTGCTGGACGGTTCATCGCTGGGCAATTTCCGCATCTATGGGCCGGATGCACTCAGGGCGTTGCAGCGGGTTTACGTCTCGAATATGGAGAAGAGTCGTGAGGGTCGCTGCAAATACTCGGCCATGTGCAATGAAACCGGGAACATTGTCGACGATGGCGTAGTGACCAAAGTGGCGGACGACAATTACTACTTCACAACGACCTCGAATCGGGCCGGCATCACGATAGAGTGGTTCCGATACCACACACGCTTTGATGACTGGGACTTCAAGCTGGTAAACCTGACTGATTCGATGGGCTCAATAAACGTCGCAGGCCCGAATGCACGCAATCTGTTACAAAAAGTCACCAAAGAGGATCTCTCAAACGAGGCCTTTCCTTACATGGCTTACAAGGAATTAATCGTTGGTGATGGCGTAAGCGCACGGTGCCTGAGACTTGGTTTTGTTGGCGAGTTGTCTTTCGAACTGCATGTAGCGGCAAGCCACTCCCAGTACGTATGGGACCTTCTTTGGGAGGCCGGCCAGGAATTCAAGGTGCACCCGTTTGGCATGGAGGCACAAAACTGCCTGAGAGCAGAGAAGGGACACGTCATCGTTGGTACCGAATCCGAACAGCGAGTAACCCTGCTTGATATTGGCCTGGGGTTCCTTTGGGATAGCAACGACACGTCGTCAAATAAAGTGGGTGCTCCAGCCTTGCGCGCCTGTGAAAACCAGCAAGGTCGAATGAAGCTGGTCGGATTCAGAGTGTCTGAATCGGGTGTGACGCCACTGGATGGTGATATCGTCGTGGATGGCAACGACATCGTTGGTTATGTCTGCACCACCCGTATTAGCGAATCGCTGGACTGTAGTTACGGCATGGCTCTCGTGAAAGACGGGTATGCCACCAGGGGTGAGAAGATCAGAATGTGCCAGGCGCTGGGTAAGCGTCACGATGAGTACACGGCCACTGTCGTCCCGCCACAATTCTATGACCCTGATGGCCAACGCCTGAGGACGTGAGGACTGGAATGAGTGCAGTGTTTCGACGAAGCCCCATCATCTTCGACCGCAAAGCAGTTGAAAAAAAGGGCTCCCTTGGCTGGGAAGTTGTACTGGAATTCGAAGGAGAGGGTGGCGGGCCATGGCTGGTTGATCTGAGCCACTTGCAGCGGTGGGACTACCAGCACATGGAACTGGATTCGACGGCGCCGTTTGGTCTGAGCGTGCCTGCCGAGCCTGGGCAGGTGTTTATTCAGAATGACAAATGTATTGCCCGCATGAATCGCACTCAGGCGATGATCACCTGCCTCAGAACAGGCGACTCAATCGAGACACGGAGGGCGGTGGAGTTCACGGACATGACTGATGCGTATTGCATGCTGGCCGTCGTGGGACCGGAAACACCCTGCGTGATGGAGCATGTGAGTAATCTGGACTTGTTCAAACCGGGCAGAAAAATGCCGTTCCTGACGCAAGGGCCTATAATGCACATTCCTGCTCAAGTCGTGACTCTGGATGCTGGCTGCGTACTCATGTCGTTCAGTCGTGGTTACGGGCAGAGCTTCGCGGACGCGATATTGCACGCAGCTTCTGGTTGCGGCCTCAGGCCGGGCGGTAAAAGCGTTTTCAACAAAAGGTTCTTTCAGAAACATGAATAGAAATCCCCGATACGATATTCTTTTCGAACCGGTCAGGATCGGTCCGGTGACCGCACCGAATCGCTTTTACTCAACGCCTCACGCACTCGGGACCGGAAATCAGATGCCTCATACGCGTGCAGCAATGCGCGAAGTGCGCGCTGAAGGCGGCTGGGGAGTCGTCAACACCGGCTACTGCTCGATTCACCCAAGTTCCGATGACTCGCCGTTGCCTTACTGTCGCTTGTGGGATGATGAAGATATCAAGGTGCATGCCTTGATGGTCGACGCGGTGCATCGTCATGGCGCCCTCGCGGGCGTGGAACTGTGGCATGGTGGAAGCGTCGCCAATCGCTTGACGCGCGTGACGCCGATGTCCGTCTCCGGTGTTACCTATGACCTGTCCTACGCGGGCTGGATGAGAATGACACATTCCCGGCCCATGGACCGGCGGGATATCCGGGAGTTTCGACGCTGGTATGTCGAAGCGGCCCTACGTGCGAGATCGGCGGGGTTTGACATTGTATACATCTATGCCGGCATGGGTTACGGGCCATACCAGTTCCTGCTGCCGTGGCTGAACAAGCGAACCGACGAGTATGGCGGTAAGCTGCAGAACCGCGTACGGCTCATGCGTGAGATCATCGAGGACGTGAAAGAGGCAGTCGGCCAGACTTGTGCCGTGGCCGTGAGATTCAGCTCCGACACTCTGCTCGACATTCCTGGAGAGACAATGCAGTCCGAAGCTCACGAGATCATTTCGATGTTGTCCGAACTCCCGGACCTGTGGGATGTGAAATCAGCGAACTGGGCCTTGGAAACCGCCTCGGCGCGTTTCAGCGAGTCCGGAGCACAGGAACCCTTTAACAGTTTCGTCAAGCCGTTGACCTCCAAACCCGTGGTTGGTGTCGGCCGCTTTACATCGCCGGATGAGATGGTCAGCCAGGTCAGGCGCGGCATACTCGATTTTATCGGCGCGGCCCGACCCACGATCGCGGATCCGTTTTTGCCAAGAAAAATCGACGAAGGCCGCGAGAATGAGATTCGCGAGTGCATCGGCTGCAATATCTGCGTGTCCGCTTATCACGATGGAGTTCCGGTTCGTTGCACTCAAAATCCGACCATGGGTGAAGAGTGGCGACGCAAGTGGCATCCGGAACGCATCCCGCCCGGTGATCCCAAACAGAGCATACTGATAGTCGGCGCAGGGCCGGCCGGACTCGAATGCGCCCGGGCACTCGGACAGCGTGGTTTCGCGGTCACCGTGGCCGAAGCATGCGAGGAACTCGGCGGCCGTGTCACCATCGAATCGAAATTGCCCGGGCTGTCCACCTGGGCTCGCGTGCGCGACTACCGGACAAACCTGATACAAACGATGGGAAATGTGGATGTCTATCGTGGCAGCCCGGTGTCCGCACAGGATGTCATTGATTTCGGATGTGATCACACGGTCATTGCAACGGGCTCACGATGGACACGCGAGATTCTGGGTACGAACGGGTATCCGGTCGGCGAAATCGAAGGCGACGCAGTCTATACGCCGGACGACATCCTTGCCGGTGCGGAACCCGAAGGCCCGGTTGTGATATACGATTTCGACCACTATTTCATGGGGAGTTGTCTGGCCGAACTTTTGCATCAGCGCGGCAAGGAAGTCACGATAGTCACCCCGGCGCACGCCGTATCCGCCTGGACATTCATGAACAACGAGTTCACCGACATCCGCATGCGGATGATCAAACTCGGAATCGGGATGGTGTTCGAGTATTACCTGACAGGGTTCAGCGACGGAGCAGCGCAATTGGCCAACATCTATCTTGGCAGCGATGTCCGTTCTATCGACTGCGGATCGCTGATTGTGGTCGGTGTCAGGTCCGGAAACGATCGCTTGTATCAAGAGCTGAATTCAGATGCCGATCGAATGGCGGATGCCGGCATGATCTCTTTGCAGAGTATCGGCGACTGCCAGGCGCCCGGCACCATTGCACACGCGGTGTATTCCGGACACGAGTGTGCCCGAAATATCGATGCCGGCGACTCCATTCAGCCCTTCGCATGGGAGCGACCGAGGCTCTAGCCTGCACAGACAGGAGGTCTTTCGGTCTTTGATGTGATCGTTACAATTCGATCACTGTAAAAACCATTGTAATCGGTTCGCCCGCTTATGCTGTAGGCGCCAATATTGCCAAATTCGAGGTAGTCGCCAGGTCGAATGTCAACCGGTAACGGGACCAGTCCGGGCAGTGTGTCCGTTGAGTCACATGTTGGGCCATGTAATTGAAATTCCATTGTCTCACCCTCAAACGGCTTACCGTCACGGTATGCCCGCACGGGAAAGCTGTCAGGCCCATCGATGCGAAGCAGCCAGAATACGCCGAACATGCCGACGTTGATATACAAACGATTGTCTTTGCGCAACAGGACCTCGACGACCGCTGACATGCCAGGCGCCGAAAGCGCGCGCCCCGGTTCACCGAACACTTCTGCATCGTCCGCCAGTGGCAGGGTAGCGACAGATTCTGTGACCGCCTTAAAGTATTCCTCGAGCCCCGGCACTAGGTAGCCGGGATAGGATCTAGGATAGCCGCCACCTATATCAATCAAGCGCAGCCTAAACGGTAGTCGTTCGAGCACCGATTTAGCGACAGAGATGGCATGCCGGTAGGCCTCGGGATCGGTCACCAGGGAACCTACGTTAAACGCCAGTGCCGGCTCGGGGCCACTGTCACGTATGGCCTGCAACAATGACGGTATCTCTTCGGGTGGTGCGCCAAATCTTGCCGATAAATCCTC
>WTCH01000285.1 GCA_013138675.1 Woeseiaceae bacterium
CAGCCGGAAAACGCGCCCGCCAGGCCGAGAAATCGCGCAAGCACAACATGGCGATGCGTACCATGTTGCGCGGCAAGATCAAGAATGTCGTCAAGGCCTGTGATGCCGGCGACAAGGAAGCTGCTACAGCAGCCTACAAGGACGCTGTGCCTGTTATCGACAGCATGATCAACAAGGGCATCGTCAACAAAAACAAGGCCGCTCGCCATAAGAGCCGCCTGAATACGCGCATTAAGGGGCTCAGCGCCTGATACGCTGCATCAAGAGTCAAAAAAAAGCCGCCCAATGGGCGGCTTTTTTTATACCTGCCTGCTGCGTTTCACTACCAGCACTTATCTCCACCGGCCAATGCGTCCTTCGCACCGGTCTGGGTGAGCGTCAATGTGCCACATTTGGTATCGCGTATGAGCTGCTGTGCAAGCGGCGCAGCGATAGCCGTATAGGTCACCGGCGTGACATTTGCCACTGTCAGCAGATACACCACATCGGCATCACCGGCCGGCACAGAATTGCCGTCGTCCGAGACGAACAAAGGACTGGCGGCAAAGCCGAGATCGGTAAGGTCGGCTGTATAGCGCTTGTTATCCATGAAGAACTGCTGCTGGCGATCTGCGATTTGCAGCAGAGTGCTCGTCGCCGCAGTACGCTTCGTATTGACGACGTATTGTGTGTATGACGGATAAGCAAATGCGGCGATCATCGAGATGATCGCCACCACGATCATCAACTCGAGAAGAGTGACGCCGCGCTGCTTAGTGCCTGGTCTGGTAATCAATATCATCTTGTTCATCCTTTAGAAATCTGTAATTCGACCCATTGCGGCCTAGAGATCGGCGTCCTCCTGCAGATACCAGAACGTGCGCCAGCGCGTCGTCGCGTCGATGTTGTCGATCTGCAGATCCGGGCGCAGGATCTTGTTCGGCGGAACCGACACGACCTCCGCGGGGATACCAAGTGACCTGAGCTCTACGCTACGGTCATTCTTGGTCGACGGTGCATCAGGATCCAGACTGTTCGGGTCATCATCCGTGGTGTCGTAGTTGATAACGGCCTTCGCATCCTGCAGCGCTACCGCATAGAGACGCCCTGCACCTTCTGACGGCGAACATGCCGTTGCACCGGTTCCGGATTTCGGCATGTAGGTCGTAAAGAACGTCTTGCCCGTCAGCGTTAACGCCGTCGCCAGGACTTTCTCACCCGGATCCTCGAGCCCGAGTCGCCAGCCATGGACCAGGTTGACAACACATCCACCTGACGTCTGCAAACAGTTGCTCGTCACATCACCGAAGTCGACATGCGTCAGACCGGTGTCGACGCCACTACCTACGGATGTATGTCGATCCTTGATCATGTACATGAAGTTATAGGCCGATCCGCCCTTGTCGAGTGGGTCTGCGCGGTTGCCCGAACCAATTACAATGCCGTCGAACAGACCGTCACCGTCCTTGCTGGGTACAACGTCCGGTCGGTGGAAGAAGCGGCGATCCTTTGCGAAGCTCGGGGCACCGCCTGAATGCCGGCCAACGGATGCGAGCAAAGTCAGCTTCCATTTCGAGACGTCGTCGCCTTGAATATCGGCTCGCCATATATTGCCGCCGGTATCACCGACAAGCATGCGATCGGCAAGGCCATCGCCGTCTGTGTCGACAACGGACATAGTCGATGGAATGCTGTCCACAAGCTTTGAGTTCACAAAGACATTACCACCACCGCCGGACCCGCCGCGCGCTTTCCAGATGAGTGATCCTGTCTCGGCGTCAACGACATACATTGCGTTGCCTTCCGAGTCGTCACTACCAATGACGCCGCGCTTGTCTTTGTTGACGTCGTAACCGCCCGCAAACATGACCGCCGGGCGTGGCCCGGAAGCCGTATCGATAAGCCCAACGCGTGGATTGGAGAAAGTCAGGCCGAGCTCTTTGAAGTCCCCACTGTTACTGATCGTCCACATAAGCTTGGGACTTTCAGGTTTCGTGATGTCAAGCGCATAGTATGACTTGCCTCCGCGGCGCATACCGACATAGAGGTACACGCGGTCACCATCACTGGCAATTATCGAACCGTCATGGTTCTTGTCCTGGATATACGCTACGGGAGCACCATCCATCGTGTAAGGGTGTTGCATGCCTGTACCGTTCGCACGCAGGACCTTCTGTGCCTCCATCGAAGCGCGTGGCATGAAGGCCCAAATTTCTTCACCACTTTCGCTACCACCTGTCCGCGTGTTGCGAAGCATGCGCAACATGCCGTCATCTGACCCTACGACAACGTAGATGGCAGGGTTGCCCGGATCACTGTAGCCACCAATCGACCCGTAGTTGATCGGTAGTGGCCGGGAATGGAGCGCGTCACCGAACACCCATTCACGCGCTTCGTCGGTTTCACCGTCACCGTCGAGATCATCAACATCAAGTCCACGCGAGAACGCGATAAGGGCCGCAGACTCTGTGGCTGTTGAGACGTCAAAATCCGACTGCAATGAAGAGGCTGTTGTCAGGTCGACATTCAGACTAGCGAGGGACGACGAAGTGCGATCGTAGTAAATTGTTCGCCCGCCCAGCCCGTTAGCCGCCTGCGGACTTCCCGCAACAAAACCTGGCATACGTTGGCCTGCACCGCCCCGGGCGACGACACGACCGTCGCGTCCCGCAACCTCACCCGCATCGAGATCGGGTGGCGGAAGTGAAGCGGAGTCAGTCCAGTAGGTCAGAGCATCAAAGCGTATGCGGCCATCGGCGGCGATCGCTGGTGTTCCGTTTGCATCGACAAGAGCCGCGTCCGTGGAAGCGCTATTCGCACCTTCAAGCCTAAGTTTCTTAACGTTGCCGACCCATGATGGACGTGCCTGGCCATCCACCTGGAACAGTACGATATAGACGTTGTCTGTAATTTCTGCTCGGTTAAACACATTAACAGGCACCGATGCCGCGACGAATGTCGTGCTGACGCTGAGGATTTGTTTGAAAATCTCCTGCAGCGTAGCAACGAGTTCATCCGGGTTCTCGCTCAACGCCAGTGGCACGCCTGTACCACCTGCACGCGCATAACTTTTGGTTGTTGTGTTGATCTTTGTGCTATCGACGATGAAATAGGACACGACGTTCTGCTTGTCCTCGAGGTCGGGAACGTCGCCATAAGAACCATTAGCGAGATCCGCGTCATTCAAGTACTGGATTACGTCAGGGAATTGGCTTTGCGATGAACCAAAACCGCCGGCACTGACAGGGTCTTCAATCGCGTCATCGGAGTCGGCGTCCTGGTTCGAAACCTGGAACATGACATTGACGGTGTACAGCTTCGAACAGGCACCTGCCTCGTCGAGAGGGCTGACATAGGACGGCTTGACCTTCGGGCCTTTTTCAATCGATGTATCCCACGAAAGAGCCGGATAATCGTAGTCGAGGTTATAGGTATTATTCGTACCGAAATCGGTAAAGCCATTGTGGGCGTTGTAGACACCCTGACCTGTCAGGTAACGGAAAAACTCGAAGAATAATTCCTTACCCTGGTAGGAGTGGCTCACGTTTCCGCCCGGTGTCGGCATCGCGTTGAGGTAATTGTGGAATTGTGCCTTCGCACCGTTCGCGTCGCCTTTTTCAAACAACTCGAATCCCATGGCGATGTAACCACCGTTACTGCATTTGTTGCGACCAAAGCCCTCACAATTAGTATTGTTATCGTGGTTGATCATCAGGCCGACCCTGACGCCCTCAAGTGGGTCGAACACCTTGCGCAGCGAACCGCGAAGCGCGTCAAAGAACGTATAGGGGCCCGTTGCCGACATGTACCCTTCGTTGATCAGGGTGTCGCAGGCGCCGCCACTACAGGCCGTCGAACCGAGATT
>WTCH01000373.1 GCA_013138675.1 Woeseiaceae bacterium
TTGTTGCGTCGCTGACCCGATCGGTGCCCGCCTCCGGTGCATGCACTACCTTGATGCGATGACTTGCCAGAGAAATTATGTCGTCGGTTCGCAGAATCGTGCTATTGACCTTAACAGAATTGACAAATGTGCCATTCGAACTATTGAGATCGACAAGAATCAGGGCATCGGCGTACAACAACATCAGTGCGTGAAACTTACTCGCGAACTCATTGTGAATGACAATATCTGCCAGGCTCGACCTTCCGAGAGTCACTTTCCTTTCTTCGAATTCGTACTCTTCCAGCACTTTCCCGTCCAACGATACAATGAGTTTGGTGTTTAAATGCTCCGTCTCTGTTGCATGCTGATGTTTGTTTACATCCGAAACGGTAGCCGGCAATGACAGTGCTTGCTCGAGCGTACCCTTTGCCATCTCATTTAGCCGCCCAGGATTGCCACTCGACAGTTCGTGAATCCTGTCACACACGTTCATCGGCAAAATTGTATCCGGCTGCGGTACTTGGCATGACGTCAACCTGCCGTGCAAAAACAGCATCGATTCGTGACCGGACAGCGGCTCCACCTCATATTCGGATTCGAGCCGTTTTGACACTGCCGTCATACCCTTTGACCCCAGCAGCCTCCGTGCCTGGCTGCTGCCAGTCAATACGATGCGGATAGCATATTTGCCCTGGAACGTCAGGCTCGCGAGCAGACTGAGAGCTCGAAGCGCCGCCGGTCGCATATTCTCGATGTTCTCGACGATCAGCATCGGTGGCTGGAAGGTGCGCGTCTGCTGAACAGCGAACACGCTGACCATCCTGAGCAAATCCTGGGCCGATTCGAGATCGACGTCGTAGCCAAACTGACCGAGAACAGATACGAGTAGTTTCTCCGCGGACAGTCCGGAACCATCGACTCGTGCAACCACTATGTCGCTCCTTATCACCGACAGGAACTGCCGCGCGATAGTGGATTTTCCTGAAGTTGCGGGCCCGAGAAGGATGCGGGCGCCATACGGGTCATTAAGTATCGAACACAGGTACGTTATGGCATTTTGCTGTGTTTGCAGTGGAACGGTGGTTCGCGCTTCAGTTTGTTCCCCGAACGCTTGCTCTGGAAACCACTTGTTGTTGATAGGCATAACTCATCACTTGATATTGTGCCTTCCCTGGCGAACTCAGTCGTTGCTTTCTACGGAGTCGCCATCTACAGGCACTCCGTTCTTGAAGAACGTATTTTCATTCACTTTAACAATGACGTTGAGCACAGTCTCCCGGCGCCATCGCGTCATCAACCACATACTACGCACCGTTTGTGTCGTAGCAAAATGTGATTGTCATAACGCACACGACTGTGAACTCGAAAAAGTTCCGTCGGCGCGACTGCCCGACCAGATTATGTAAAGAGGAGCTCGCCACCGACGCGAGGCCGTACAGGCTAATCTCGTTCGCGTAGATACGTAGATATGCGGAGCAGCTACGTGAATCTCACGATGGGTTTGAATAGAGAAACCCCAAAGAATGTTGTGGTTAACATTCTGACAAGTCGCTAGAGAGGCTACACCTAACTAGCGAAAGGATGCCGGAATTTGTCGAGCCGCTGTGTGCGGATTGCCACGGCACTGACGCGCTATTCCTCTACAAGTTCTTCCACTCGGAAGCATCTCGTTGAGCGGCGGCACTGCCTGGCTCATGCGCCTCTTGCCTCTCAGTTGCTGCGGCTGGAGTTCCCCGTCATTTCGCGTCCATCTGCGAGCGTAATGGAGGCGAGGTTTGCTCGATTCGATCCGTCTCTCGCACGGTATCCGCTGACGTTGATGACGTCGCCAACCTGGACCGTATTTCGTGACCAACCACGACGCCTAAGGCCATTTGGGCTGCCGAGTTCAAAAGCCCAGTTGACAGCACTACCCTCGTCGCCCTCGACGTCGACATAGATCCAGGCATGAGGATTCCGCCACTCAACCTTGGTAACGGTGCCGCTCGCCTCGATTGGACTATCCGCGTCGAATACCGCGGAGAAGGAATGGTGCGCCCAAGCCGGGATGCCAAAGCCTACGAGCGTTGCAGCCAGGAGTATCAACAGCTTCGATTTCATTATGTGCCCCCCGTTTTTCGTTGCGTCAGTCGCCTGCAGAATTTAGCCATTTCTCATTTTCGCAAACGAATTCGTACAGCGCTTCATTCGGCGCGAGATAGATTGGCATCTGTTTTACCCAAGCTTCGCGGTAAACCGCCGGATCCTTGATTGTCAGTTCAAGTTCCATACCGCCATAGCTGGTTCTCCGATATCGCTCGATGACGTGAAACTCCTCGCTTCTCGGATGTGTAAGCCCGGTCCAGCCACGATCGTTAAATCCAATCGTATCCACGACGAGCACATCATCCTCCCACCGGCCGATGGAATGACCGAGCCATGAAGGATCAATATCTTCCGGGTGGTCGCGACCATCCATGAAGATTTGCCGGAAACCGAGGATGCCCTCGTAAAGGATGACGATCAGATCCGGCGTGTGAACGAACTTGCCGAATATCGGCGGCGTGTGAGTGGGGATTGGGAGTGATGTCGGCAGGCAGCGAAAGCGTGGCGATTCAATAAAGTGATTCTCGGTCCTTTCCGCAACCAGCTTTTTTGCCCAGTCCGTAAGTTTCGGCATCGGTGGAAACGGATCGCTTCCGTACATCCACATTCCCGTGAGATCCGGCTTGCCGTCTACGGTCTCAGGCATGGGAAGATCGGGAAGGTCCTGCTCTGCGAGAATCTGTGCAGTCGCAATTCCGACGTCATCGCCTATCGTGTTCAACTGGAACCCCTGCTTCAGTTGAATGTTGAATGTGCGGTCCGCCCCACTACCCAGTTCGACCGGCTCGGACTGATATGGTACGTACTCGCAACAGGGAAGACGGACCTGCAAGCGATAGTCACCGGCAGGCAAGCCATCAATTTGGTATCGGCCATCGGCGTCGGTGCGTGTCTGCCACGAATCACCGGACGCGATATGCACTACACGCATGGGCGCGTCGGCTACCAGCCCATCGAATGGTCCGGTGACCAGACCTTGAAACTCGCCGTCCTTATCCTGTGCACCTGCAGTTGCAGTCAAAAGAACGAGTAACAGCACGCTCGGGAGTATCTTCTTTATTTTCATTATTTCCCCCTGTGACCTTCCGGATTGTGGGTCAACAGGGGTGCATTGTCACCTTGACATCGGCAGTACTGGTGTTCACGGTTCCTCATATGAGACTGATCACCTTCATTCACAATGGTCGTGAACAGATTGGCGTTCGACGAGACGACATCGTCATCCCGGTTGCCAGCATCGACCCGGAGCTTCCCGGCAGCATCATGCAGCTTCTGGCAGACGGGCGACTCGGGGAACTGCAAAGTGGGGTTTCGAATTTTGATGGCGCTGGTATTGCTGCGGACGCCATTGAATATCTTCCTCTCATTCCCAGGCCCGGAAAAATTCTTTGTATAGGTCGAAACTATGCAGCTCACGCAGCAGAAGGTGGCGCCGAAACACCGACGTTTCCTGAAGTCTTTTTCAGAGGGGCTACGTCCCTGATCCCGCATCAAGGAACCATAGTTCGCCCGCAGTGCTCGGAGACGCTCGACTTCGAAGGCGAGTTCGCATTAATCGTCGGCAAGAGCTGCCGGCACGCGACCGAGGACAATGCTCTCAATTACATCGCCGGTTACACTCTGTTTAATGATGCAACGATTCGTGAATATCAGAGATTCACGTCGCAGTGGACGGTAGGCAAGAACTTCGACGGTACCGGAGCGTTCGGTCCGGAGCTTGTAACCACTGACGAACTGCCGGATAGCATGGCTGGTCTGTCACTGACCACGAAGCTCAACGGAGAGCTGATGCAGGATGGCCAGATTGACGATCTCGTCTTTCCGGTTCGCACGCTCATCACAATTCTAAGTGAGTGCATGACGCTCGAACCCGGTGATGTTGTCGTGACGGGCACACCGGCAGGTGTGGGTTACGCGCGCAAACCACCAGTCTGGATGAAACACGGCGACACCGTGGAAATTGAGGTCGAGGGCCTCGGCAAGTTGATCAATACCGTGCAGGACGAGGTGAAATAGATCGAGACCAGTGACAACGTATATGTGTATGCGCACTTCGCGCAGCAATTTGCCAGCTGTTTCGGCTGCCAGCCGATGAGGTAAGACGTGATGTTCATTAAGCCAAATATGAAAAGGCACTGGGCACGAAAGTACTCCGATGGCTTCTTGGGTCACGAGCCTGATAGCACCATGGTTGAGGCCGCACTGAAACAAGCGCTAGTGCCTGGTTCGGTGCTGGAGATTGGCGCTGGCGCAGGGCATTTCTCCGAATTGATGCGCGAGTGGGGCTATGAGGTCACAGCAACGGACCTCGTTGTCGGCAATACTCTGGATATCGCGAAGGAGCGCCTGGGTGATTTCGACAATGTTGTAGCAATGGGTGTGATCCACCACATTCTAGACCATGACAAATTCCTGGCTGCAATCGCGAATATAAAGGCCATGGCACAAAAGCGCGTGATACTTGCGGTTAAGTTGCCGTCGGTACACCTCAAGAAAAGGACGCGGCACGCCAATCGTTATTCCGTGCTTGATTACATCGACGTCTTAGGAAACCCGGTAACCGTAACGGCTTGCGGGTACTTGAGCTTGCTCGAGTGGAAGGTGCAGGGTAAAAAATAAAAAGGGCCCCGTTGGGACCCTTTTCATTTACTGGCGCGCCCGACAGGATAGATTCAGGTCGCCTTGGGGCGATCTTCACCCCTTCGGGGCGCCTGCGGCGTCCAAAACGCTCTCGCGTTTTGTCGAACAACGTCCGCCTCCTTGGGCGGGACTCACAAGTAAATAAAAACGGGCCCACAAGGGGCCCATTTTCATTTATTGGCGCGCCCGACAGGATTCGAACCTGTGACCCCTGCCTTCGGAGGGCAGTACTCTATCCAGCTGAGCTACGGGCGCTATATATGTCGCCGCGCTGACAGCGCGGGGAGCGAGATTGTACCTGAGTCTGGCTCAGCCTGCCGTCGTGTCGATGTCTCTTTTAAGTAACGCCTACGGTACGGCGCCCAGCGATCGCAGCAGCGCCAGTACGTTCTGGTTTTCCGGGTGGCGCCTCGCCAGTGCGTAGGCAACATTGAGCGCAACGTCCGTATCGCCACTGTCTCTCAACATTGTGGCCAGCCCCATCGCGATGTCGAAGTCACCGTCGAAGCTCAGGTACGCTGTTCGCATGACCTGCAGTGCCTCCTGCTGCTCGCCCAGCGAGTTGAGCGCGATACCCAGCACGTAGGTGAAGCGTGGATTCCCCGGCGCAAGCTCGGCCGCCAGGCGAAGCTCTGCCAGTGCGTCCTCCGACATTGCGCTGCGGACAAGGAGCAATCCGAGCGAGTGGTGCAACGCGGCATTGTCCGCATCAAGTGCAAGACCTTCGCGCAGAATCTCTTCGGCACGCGCCTCCTCGCCGATTGCTCGCAGCGTGTCCGCAAAGTTCAGGCGCGCTGCAACGGCGTGTGGCTCAATACGCAACACGATCTCGAAATGCTCTATTGCCGCGGGTACGTTGTTTTGCGCCAATTCGAAACTCGCGATCGCAAAATGTGCCTCTGGCCTGTTCGCAATTGTCGCGTACGCAGAGCGGAAGTCCTGTTCAGCTTGCGTCCATGCGCGCGCCTCCTCCATGGGTAGCAAATCCAGTGTGCCCGCATAGGCAATTGCGGCCTCAATACGCACGCCCCGCACCGGATCCGCGAGCAGCTTTGCCCCGGGCAAGCGCAGCCGCAGGTCGACGGGCATTGCGCGCACTTGCTGCAGTGCCGCGATCCTTAGCAACGCGTCGGCACTGCCAAGTTCCGCCTCGATCGTTCGATATTCCTGGCTGCTGAATGGCTGTGCCAGCAATGAAATTGCCGTTGCCCTGGCGATTCCGGGGAAGTCCTTGTTGTTAACAACCGCTACGAGTTCCGTGTTTGCAAAGCCTCGCCTGCCGGCGTCTATCACAGGTGCAAAATGCGCTCGTTGCCACGACTCGGAGCCCCGCCACTCATTTATCGCCGCTGTTGCCCATGCCGCATCGTTATCCGCGTGGCAGCCACTGCAGGCATTCGGAGTACCGATGCTTTCAGTCAGGTCCGGACGCGGCACGCGGAAGCTGTGGTCCCGCCGGCCGTCGACGACCATGTAATTTCGCGACGCCATGTGGCAGTCGACGCAACCTGCCTGTTCCGGTGCGTGACCGGTGTGTTCGGCGGCGGCGAACTTCGTCGGCAGATGGCATTGCGCACATACAGCATTCGGATCAGCACCCGTGACAAGTTCGGCCGAATGCGGATTGTGACAATCACTGCAGCTGACACCGGCCCGGTACATTTTGCTCTGCAGGAAGGA
Source organism: Woeseiaceae bacterium (assembly GCA_013138675.1). Taxonomy (GTDB): domain Bacteria; phylum Pseudomonadota; class Gammaproteobacteria; order Steroidobacterales; family Woeseiaceae; genus UBA1847. Next base: position 6,388 of record WTCH01000373.1, read on the forward strand.
GCCGTAAACGTAGACCTCATTGAGAATCTGTCCGTCAGGAAAGTACAGTGTCTCGTCAAGTAGTGCAGGCATATGAGTGTGGGCGAGGGGCTCGCCGTATTCGTACTCTGCCGCAATAATGCCGCGGCGCGAATGGCAACGACCACAAGCTTCGGGCTGCTGCTGGGGCTGTGTTCGAATTTCGCTGCGCGCAGCGATGCCGGTGTCTGCATTCATGATCCACGTTGCGCCGCCCCGATCGTCGAGATCCGCCTCGAGCCCGTAGTCGCCTCCTCCATCGCCAGCCGTCGCCCGCACAAGATGCGTAGAGCCTGGGCCGTGACAACTTTCACACCCCACACTGATTTCCGAATACGTTGTATCGAAGGTGTTGCTCGCAAGGTCGAACCCCATGCTGACATCGGTCGAATGGCACTCAGCACACATGTAGTTCCAGTTCTGTTGCGCCCCTGTCCAATGCAGAGAATCATCAGGTGCAATGTATTCGTCGGGGTAAATGTGAAACCAGCGCTGACCGCCCTCCGCCCTGGGCCGTGCATCCCACGAGAAAGCGAGCGTTTGCAGACGGCCGCCCGGAAATTCGATCAGGTATTGCTGCAGTGGTTCGACACCGAAGACGTAAGCGATTCGAAAATCCTGCTCTTCCCCCTTCTCATTACGTGTCCGCACGTAGTGTTCATCGTCACGCGTGAAGAACCGAACGGTCTCGCCATAATAGTCGATGCTCGCATCATCAAAGTCGCCGAGCACGGTGTCACCATCAGCAACCTGCATCGCCAGCTGGTGATGGGAGCCCATCCAGTCAGCGAACTGATCCTGGTGACAGGACTCGCATTGGGCGCTGCCAACAAACGTGGCGGGCCCGCTAACATCGGGCGCTTGCGTCAGCGTCGCTGGTTCATCGCCGCCGCAACCGGCGCTAACAAGAGTGGCGAATGCCAGAAAATAACGGAGGACAATTGGCATCACCACACAGTAACAAAGGAATTGGTCTTGTCATACGGATCGTTGCGATATCCTGTGCGACGATGTGACACATCGGCCCAGGTTGCAGCGCGACTTGATGCCCCATTGGGAGAACACATTTGTCAGGCGGTATTAAACGCGACTTGCAACGGGTGGTTGCCGGGCTTGTTGCCGCCCTCGACCTGCCACAGGCGTACATGAGCCCAGCGTTGGAACACTATGTTCCAGTGGTTGATTGGCTGTTTCACGAGATGAAAGAGCACGCCAGCTCCACCTATGTACTTGGAATTCACGGGGCTCAAGGCACAGGAAAGACCACCCTAGCCGAGCTTTTTCGTCGCTACTTTCAGAACGAAAGACAACGCTCAGTCGTCAGCGTCTCCATTGATGACTTCTATCGCACACGGCAGGACCGGCAAGAACTTGCGGCAAGGGTGCATCCGCTATTGGCTACGAGGGGACCGCCGGGTACGCATGACATTGATCTGGCTCTTGAGACATTACAAAGGATCAGAACGCTAACCGCTGGCGAGTCGATCAAGTTACCGCGATTTGACAAGGCCGCCGACGATCGCGTTCCTGCATCGAAGTGGTCGACAATATGCGGGCCTGTCGATCTTGTGATTCTTGAAGGCTGGTGTATCGGGAGCGAACCGGCCGAGCCCGATAGCCTCCGGAAGCCGGCCAATGCCCTTGAAAAAAACGAGGATGAAGATGGCACCTGGCGCCGGTTTGTTAATGACAGCCTGATGTCCTACCAACCATTGTTCGAATTAATCGATGGGCTGTTGATGCTGCGAACGCCGAGCTTTGAGACCGTACTCGAGTGGCGAATAGAGCAGGAGAGAAAGTTACGGCAGTCAAGCCCGAAGAACACAAATCGCATCATGACCGAAACTGATATCAGTCGATTTGTTCAGTTTTTCGAGCGGCTCACTGTGGCGGCCGATGCAACTGTCACCGCGAAGGCCGATGTAATCATCCACCTGGGACCTGATCATCAGCCTTTCTCAGTTGATATTAATTCGTAGACTTGCTGGCGACCTCATCGCCCAGGCCCGTCATCTCCCAGCGGCCGAGAGAGATCGGAATGCTGTCAATGGCATTGAGCCGGTCAAAGAAATGCCGTAGCTGAAACTCCTCGCCACGCTGCTCGACCTGCCTCGCGTAATCGGCCAAGGTTCGTTCGAGCAAATATTTACCTGTGACATAGCTCGTGCCATAGCCGGGCTGCCGCAGATACAGGTGTTGTTCGAAGATGAGCAATTCCTTTTCGGTCTTCATCCAGCCTCGCGGCGTCCATTCCATGTGCACCGAACCGGCTTCTTCCATCGTCATTTCATTGGCATGTGCATATAGGGACCCGAGTCCGCGTGCGGCGCGTTGTGCGAGCAAGATCCAGACGAGCTCGCGTGAACGTGGACTGTCGTCATACAAACCCGCGTGCATGAACATCTCTTCGACGCCTGTTGCGGTGCCTTCATTACGACTGTCGAAAATGTTGTACAGGAGCGCTCCCTGACGAATCGGACTCGAGTGCGGCTCCAGGTCCATACGCGCCAGTTCAAACCAATGCCAGAAATGCGTAAACAAGGGCGCCGGGTCATAGTGCGCCGTAATCGCAAAGAAATTGCGGCGCTCTTGCGGTACGAACGACCCTTTCTGGGCACGCATCGCCGGTTCCATATAGTCCGTGACAGTCACAATGTCTTTGTCTCTCAAGAAACTCATGATGCGATCGACCGCCTCGTTCGCCATGGCGTCATACTCTTCGGGAGTATTTGCGGCGACCATCGGTGGCAGGTCACGATTGCGTTGCTCTTCGAGTTTCAGAGACGACCACGCACGCGCCAGCTCGCGCTTCAACAGCCGAACCTCGTCTTCCCAGGTCAGCGGCACGAGGTGCACGTTCTGCTGGTACCAGGTGTAATTTTCCTTGCCGATGCCGGATGGCCCTGTTTTTGAATCGGCTTCAACCTCCAACCAGGCGATAAGCTCATCGGTGGCAACGCTGGATTTGTCGATGATGTCCGTCAGCTCGTCGCTCGCCGAATCGCCAAGCATCGCTTTGAGCTCGTCAAGCGCGTCGCGCTGCGCACGAATATCGCGGATGCCGGTAACCCATAGGTCGCGCGCGTTCCCCGTGAGGTTACTACGCGCCTGCTTCATCAGCGGCGGAATGACCCTAAGCTCCGAGATCAGGCGTCGCTGTTCCGCGTCACTCAGTGGGAAGTCGTAGGTCCACAGTTCCACCAGCGCGTGATGCGTTGGACCTTCGTGCCCGGGTACATCACTCCGATATGCCCAGAGCGTGCTGTAAAACGCAGGATCGCGTGCCCAGGACTGAAGAACGCGTCGATTGAAATCGTAACCGTTCATCTCGGCGCGCACGATGTGCCAGTCCACTTGCTGCGGTATCGACCACTGGTCGGTCTCAAATACCTCCAAACGAGCACGTAATGCCAGGTAGTCGTCCTGCCGCGCAGCAAACTGCGTGGGCGTGTAGTCAGGCGCGCCATCAAGCAAGGGTGGCGACTCGAACTCACGCCAGTCCGAGAACAACACCAGCAGGTCGTCGTAGTTTGATTGTGCCTCAGCTTTTGACATGTTCATCGACACCACGATGGCAACGCAAGCAACAAAGAACACAGTACGCTTTTTTAATTTCATCGTGCGTCTCCCCTCGTTATTCGGCGAATTTCGGGCAAGGCCCGGTTGACACAATCTTCGCCTACTTTCATCGCTTCTGCAGCTTTACCGAACTCGAGCAGTCCGACATCGCTCAGCCTCGGCGATATCAGGACGTCCGCGGTATGCGCCGGAGCCCAGAGCAATTCCTATTTTTGGAGAAAGATTCAAGTTGACGATAGTCTACGCGTTACTCGGCAAAACGCCCAAGCGTCAGTCCCAACGATATCGCGAGCGTCGGCGTCTGTACGCGGAATTCTTCGCCTGACATTTGCAATGTTGCGTCGCTGAATGGTACCCATCCTGCGAGACCCAGCTGGATGCGGTAGTTCAAACCGCTGAAAAGCTCACCGGAGTCGAAACGCATGCCGATACCCAGCAGCGCAACGCCACGACTGACGGTGTCAGATTGCTCACCAGCTCGTTCGTCATCGCCAAAGATCCGTTCCTGCCGCCAGCCCGCCCCGACCGAGCTGTAGACGCTTGCCCAGCCGTCGCGCCCAGCAAGCTGTCTCTCCCACTCGACACCAGCGCCGACCTGTATTGTGCGCCGATAGATCATTGGGTCGTCGTCGTGCTGTGGTTCTCCGTAGCCAGAGGTCACGAACAGACTGCGTCGCCATGTCGAGACGCCACGATTCAGCCAGTCGCTTCGCCAGCGGCCAGTGATGTTCAACAACACGTCCGGCGCGGTGATTCCCGCATCCAGCGCGAATCGTGACTGCTGGCTTTGATTACGCTTCTCGCCGAAACCCGCAGCTATCAGGCGGATTTGGCCGTACGAGGCCTTGTTGTCGAATTGCTGAACGGTTTCGAACACGATCGGGCCCCAACGAAGCCCGAAGACGGCTGCCAGGTCCTCTTCGGCGAATGCCGATTCGACCAGCACGGGCACTTCATAGCCTGAACGCCAGTCGTGTCGCAGACCAAGCCAGAATTCGACCGACCCCTTGCCGGCGATGCCATAGATACCGGCTGCCGCATCAAGTTGGCCATCGCTTGCCCACAGTGCACTGCCACGTAGCCAGTAACCGTAGCGCCAGTCTTGTGAATCGATGCTGCCTTTGAGTAATGAGTACCGCTGCACATCGAGCCAGACCGTCGCATCGGTTCGGCTCAAATCCGTGTACGGCACGACTTCGACGCTGCTACGCATAAGTTGGTGCGAGCCGTTCTGTATGCGCTCCCCACCGTAGTCGCCATGACTGCGTATACCGAGGCCGGTCGTGAGGCGGTTCACTGTCGTACGAGTTGTTTCATCGATTAATCGAAATCCGAGTGTTGCGGATAGTTGATCGGTCCGGCCTGGCTCGTCTGCGTCGACAAGCGTCAGGATGCTATGGTCGAGCGTGACCTGCCATCGGTCACCGATGGTTCCACTGATGATGAACTGTTGTGTCCGGAAATCATCGACCGAGCGGCCGCGACCCAGCAAATCATTGCTGAAGCTGAACTCGATGGGTCGTTCAATTGATGGTGGAGTATTCGACGGCAGACCCGCGATCTCTCCGGCTGACCCGTACGCAGGAATCAGCAGCGCAAGCCACAGGCTGGCCACACATGAAGGATGGATGGGGTTCACAACGTATTTAGTATTGAAACTTTTCCGATTGGGCCCGATCATAGCCTTTCTCATAGCGCGTGTTTATAAGGGAAATCAATGATCAAACGATTATTCGTCCAGGTCGTCGAAACCATTTCATCTAGCGAACAGTCCGCCACGAGCGCCGCAGATCGCGAGGCCGCAGTGCGGCTGGCGACTGCAGTACTAATGATCGACGTCGCACGTGCCGACTACGTGTTCGAGGAAAGTGAGTTTGATCATGTCCTGAAATTGATAGAGACGCATTTCCGCTTGTCGCCCGAGGAGGCTGCAGAACTTGTCAACGAAGCGGGCGACAAGGCAGAAGACCTTATATCGGTACACGAGTTCACACAGTTGTTGCACAAACATCTCAGTGAAGACGAGAAAGCGAACATCGTCTCGTTGCTCTGGCAGATCGCCTACGCAGACGGCCGACTCGACAAGTACGAGGACTCGCTTGTTCTCAAGATCAGTGACTTGCTGTACGTCAGCCGCGGCCGCGTCATGCGTCTGAAACACGACGCGGAGTTAACCGCTAACTAGATCCGTTTACAGTATCGCGAGCACTCGCTCGAGTCTCGACTTCACCTCACCGGCCAACGGCCCAACGTCTGGGTGGTCAACCAGTGACAGCACACTTTGCGGGTCCATGAAGCTGACGAAAACAGCACCTTCGTCATCTTCCCGAACCAGGACGTTGCAAGGTAGCAACAGGCCGATATCGGGAACGGCTCCGATAGCCTGATACGCCAGCGCCGGATTGCAGGCTCCGAGAATACGGTAGCGTGGCATGTCCTTGTCGAGCTTTTCCTTCATCTTTGCCGCGACGTCGATGTCAGACAGTACGCCGAAGCCTTCGGTCTGAAGATCTGCTGTGACCTTGTCTATAGCAGCGTCAAACTCAAGGTCGACCTGCTTGCCAAATCCAAATCCCGTTTCCATCAGTCTGTCTCCTTGTTGCCGGCTATGCCCGTTCCACAGTAGGTCTCATGTAGTAAATGGATGATCTTCTCGGCAGGCCCGTCGGCGAGTGAATAAAAAATCGTTTGTGACTCGCGCCGGGTTTTGACGACGCCCTGTTGGCGCAGCCGTGCGAGTTGTTGCGACAGCGCAGACTGGCTCAGTGGGATTGTCTCGTTGAGTTCCCCGACCGAGCGTTCCCGGTCAGCCAGCATGCACAGGATCATGAGCCGGCTCTCGTTGCCAAGCGCCTTCATAAGGCCGGCAGCGTCTGCCGCGTGCTCGGCCATGTCGTTCGCATTCATGTTTGCTCTCCAGCCCTGATAGCTGCCACTACCACACACTATAGACGATGCTAATTTAGTTGTCTATAATTTAGTCTTTACTAATTTAGATTAATAGCATATATTAGCTGCCGCTAATGCCTACCAGCATTTTGAGAGGAATTCTGCCCGATGAAACACTCCGTCATTCGTATCTCGACTGAGCGGCCGCGTTTAGTCTACGCGGTCGTCATCGCACTCGTCGCAATCACGGGTGCTTTGATCGGACGCATTCAGATCGATACCGACCCCGAGAACATGCTGCCGGCTGCGCAGTCCGATCGCGTGTTCCACAACGCTGTTGAAAAGCGCTTCACTTATCACGACGCGATCGTCGTCGGCATAGTCAACGAGACGCACCCGGATGGCATCTATAACGTCGAATCGCTCGGTGCGTTGCATCGCTTGAGCAATGAGATCCTCGCGCTCGATGGCGTCATCGCCCCAGACCTCGCGTCGTTGTCTGCCGTCGACAACATCGAACAGGAAGGCGTCGGCACGATTCGCTTCGAGTGGTTGATGCGGGAAGCACCCATCACGGCCGAGCAGGCGACCGACATTCGCGACAAGGTGAATCGCCTGCCATTGTTAAAAGACTCTCTCGTTTCCGGCGACGGCAAAGCCGCGACGATATACGTGCCGATCGCAAGCAAGGACCTCAGCTATCCGTTGTCACAGGACATTCACGCCCTCATTGCCGAGCTCGACTCGAGCGACGACTATCACATCACGGGACTGCCCGTCGCTGAAGACACATTCGGTCATGACATGTTTGTGCAGATGGGCATCTCAGCGCCGCTTGCCGGCCTCATGATCTTCCTCCTGATGCTGTATTTCTTCCGCAGCGCCCAGCTCGTCATCGCGCCGATGCTTGTCGCCATGGCCACAGTCATCATCAGCATGGGTCTCCTGACGGGCCTTGGTTTCACAGTTCACATCATGAGCTCGATGATCCCGATCTTCCTGATGCCGATCGCGGTCGTCGACTCGGTGCACATCATGTCTGAGTTCGCTGATGCCTACCGGCCAGGCGCCAATCCGAAGGTGGTGATCTCGCGCGTTGTCGATCACCTGTTTAAACCCATGCTGTTTACATCGCTGACGTCGGCCGTTGGCTTCCTTTCATTGTTGTTAACGCCAATTCCACCCGTACAGATCTTTGGTGTGTTTGTTGCGTTCGGCATCCTGCTCGCGTTCGTGTTGACGATCACGTTGATTCCGGCTTACATCGTGCGCATGAATCCGCTGTCGCTCGACAAGCTCGCAACGCGTTCGAAGACACCGCACACAGACACACTGCTCGCGCGCACCCTGAGGCGCAGCGGCAAATTTGCCATGCGGCACGGCAAACTGATTTCCGCATTCGCGGTTCTTGGCATCGCCGTCAGCATTGCCGGCATCAATCGCATCGAGATCAATGACAATCCCGTACGCTGGTTCAAGGAAAATCATCCCATTCGCGTCGCCGATACCGTGCTCAATAAGCACTTTGCCGGCACCTATGATGCGTTCGTCGTACTAACGCACAGCGACAAACGTGCGTTCTCAGAGTTTGTGGTCAGCGCACATAACTTGCTGGACAACCTGGGTGATCGGTACTCAACACCTATTCGCGAAATGCTCGCCCAGGACCCCGAAGACAAGGGCGCCTGGTACGGGAACCTGATCGCAAACATTGATGACGCCTTGTTCGACGCCGAAGGTCCCGAAACAATCGACACGCTCGAGCGCCTCATGGCACTCACTGAAGACGCGCAGGTGGCATCAAAGTACTTCCAGCGGCCCGACGTTCTTGAGTACATCAGCGGCATACAGCGTGCACTGGCTGACTCAGGCCTCGTCGGCAAGTCAAACACCGTCGCCGACGTTGTCAAAGTCGTCAGTCGTGAACTGCGTGGCGGTGACGAGTCCGAGTACCGGATACCAGCGACAGTGCCGGCGGTTGCTCAGACCCTGATGCAGTACCAGTCGTCACATCGACCACAGGATTTGTGGCACATCGTGACGCCGGACTTCACTTCCACAGCAATATGGATGCAGTTCAAGAGCGGCGACAACCAGGACATGAGCCTTGCAATGGACTTCCTCGACACCTACATCGCGGACAACCCGCTACCCGCCAATATTGAAATGCGCTGGGCTGGAAAGACATTTATCAATGTCGTGTGGCAGGACGTGATGGTCGCCGGAATGCTAAAGAGCCTGATGGGCGCATTCGTTGTCGTGTTCCTGATGATGGCGTTCCTGTTCCGCAGCGCCCGGATCGGGCTATTTGCGATGGTGCCGTTGTCGGTCACGATTCTTGGCGTTTATGGCGTAATCGGCTGGATCGGAAAAGACTACGATATGCCGATCGCCGTTCTGTCATCACTGACGCTCGGCTTGTCCATCGACTTTGCGATTCACTTCATCGAACGAACGCGGTCGTTCCTCAGGAGCAGCGGATCGTTCGCGGTCGCCGAACAACAGATGTTCGAAGAGCCTGCGCGCGCGATCGCTCGCAATGCGATCGTAATCGCTATCGGATTTACACCGCTGTTCTTTGCACCGCTTGTGCCATATATCACGGTCGGCGCATTCATGGCGGCGATCATGGCTTTGTCCGGCGTGACAACCCTGATTCTGTTGCCCGCCCTGATGTCCTGGGCCGGCCCCTGGCTATTTCCGGAAATGAAAATGAAAGGCGCGTTCTCAGTTGCGGCAACGCGACCGGCACACGCCTGAACGCAAGGAGTATTCCAATGTTCACAAGACAACTAACTGCACTGGCATTGCTGGCACTCGGCAGCACCGCCGCTGCTGACGCCCTGAGCAGCGCTGACGAGATCATCGCCAGGGCTGATATGGCCTCCTACTACGCAGGCGCAGACGGCCGTTCCGAAGTGCGCATGATCATCAGCGACGCCCAGGGGCGTGAGCAGCGCAGGCAGTTCACGGTCTTGCGGCGCGATGTTGACGAGGCTGGCGACCAGCAGTTTCTTGTCGTCTTCAGCCGGCCATCCGATGTCCGCAACACCGTGTTCCTGGTCAACAAGCACATCAACAAAGACGACGACCGCTGGTTGTACTTGCCAGGACTCGATCTCGTAAAGCGCGTCTCTGCCGGTGACAAGCGCACCAGCTTTGTCGGTGCCCACTACTTCTACGAAGACGTTTCAGGCCGACGGCCGTCGGATGACACGCATGAACTGATCGAGACGTCCGATTCGTTTTACATTCTTAGCCACGCGCCCAAAGATCCGGGAAGCGTTGAGTTCTCATCCTATTCAACCTGGATCGACCGGCAAACCTTCCTGCCAATGAAGATCGAGTACACAAACCCGGCCGGCGACATCTATCGCCGCGTAGAGGTCTTCGACGTCGCTGAATTCGACGGATACCCAACGGTCACCACGAGCCGCGTGTCGGATCTTCTGACCGGCGGCAAGACCGATATGCAGTTTCGCTACATCAAGTACGACGTCGGCATCCCCGACAGTGTGTTCACGGAGCGCTCGTTGCGTACCCCCCCACGCGACTGGCTTAAGCGGCCGGCAGAATAGTCCCCCCCTGGTGACATGAATCTTCGGCCGCTGCTCCTTTTGCTTCCGCTAAGCGCCCTCGCCCAGGACGACCCCTGGGACGACGGCGCGTGGGAAGAAGACTGGGGCGACGAAGAGCAAGGCATGGTCTGGAGCGGCTTCGCCGAAGCGGGGTTTGGCACACGCTTTAACAAAGACCCGCTACTTGAAAACCGCGACACACTTGAGGAAGTACTCTGGCGCATTGAGTCTGAATGGCAGCCTGGTGATGTAACCGTCGGCTTCAAGGCGGACCTCGGCTACGACGGCATAGAGGAAGACTGGAAGGCGGACATCCGCGACCTGACGGCTGCATTTTCCATTGGCGAAACCATCGACCTGAAAGTCGGCCGACAGGTGCAGACCTGGGGAACTGGCGATCTCGTCTTTCTCAACGACCTGTTTCCGAAGGACTACGTATCATTCTTCGCGGGAAGGGATGACGAATATCTCAAGGCGCCGGGAGATGCGATACGCGTCACCAAATTTTCGGATGCACTCAACGTCGACTTCGTCTGGACGCCGGTTTTCGAACCGGACGTGTATCTGACGGGTGAGCGTTTCTCGTTCTACTTTCCGCCCGCGGGCGGCAACATCGCCCCGAGACCACCGTTCTCGGCGCCCGAACCCGACAAGAAATTCTCCAATGGTGAGTTCGCGCTGCGACTCTATCGCACCGTCGAAAGCACCGAGTACGCGTTCTACGCGTATCGCGGATTCTCCAAGCAACCCATGTTCGTGCCGATGAACGCTTACGGTGCGAGCATCAGGCGACCGCTCGGGCCAGGGCTCGCGAATGCAGAAACCTCTTACTACGATTCACGCGATGGCAACGACCAGCTTCGCTTCCTGCTTGGATACGAGTGGGAGGCACGGCGTAATTTTACGGTCGGGCTGCAGTACTACCTCGAACGGCACGACTCTGCAGACAACCGGCACATTCTGACCAATCGATTGACGTACCGTGCGGGACGCGACAAGCATACCTGGTCCCTGTTTACGTTCTACTCGCCCAGCGACGACGACTTTTACCTGCGGCCAACCTACTCCTACCGGCACAGCGACCAGTGGTCGTTCACGGTCGGCGCAAACCTGTTTGGCGGCGACGAGCAGCACACATTTTTTAACCAGCTCGCCGATGCGAGTAATGCCTATTTACGAGTTCGGTTCCACTATTGAGATCCAAGAGACTAATCGCCACTGCAGATCAACACAGTGACTGCATTGACCCTGACCTTGTAATATAATCGCCCGCCACTGGCCGGGACCTGGTCCCGGCCGAACCAACTCGCAAGACCCGGAGCAGACTCTTGAGCCGCGACCAGAAATTTTTTGACATGTACTCCCTCGTGATCGGCGTCCTCGCCGCATTTGCAATTGCCATCCTTGTGCTGGCCATGAAGATGTCCGACCTGACACAGGGTGTGTACACACGAGATGCGGATGAATACCAGGCCGCCGTTGCCGAGCGTATTCGACCAATTGGCGAGATTTACCTGCCCGGCGATGAGGTCGAGGCCGCCGCTCCAACGGTCGAAACCGCACCGGAACCGGAACCCGTTGCGACGGTCATGACCGGTCCACAGGTATACAACACCGCTTGCATCGCATGTCATGGTACCGGCGCGGGCGACGCTCCAATCGTAGGTGACGCCGCAGCCTGGACCGGGCGAATTGCCCAGGGAACGGACGTACTCAATGATCATGCGGTTAATGGTTTTGACGGTGACGCCATCACCCCGATGTTGCCGAAAGGCGGCCGTGCTGATCTGTCGGACCAGGAAGTCATCGACGCCGTCACCTACATGGTCAGCGAGTCAATGTAGGAGGGCCTTCAGGCCCGAAACTGTTGGCGGCGATCCAACTGCCTTAGAGACAACGCCTCCGCGACATGCGGCACGGCGATGTCCCGGGCATCCACAAGATCAGCTATTGTCCGCGCCACCCGTTGCACGCGCTGGTAAGCCCTTGCGGACAGGTTGAACTTGTCCATCGCGTCCTCGAGTAAATCGAGGCTCGTACCTCTCAGGTCGCAATGCTCTTCAAGTGCCTTGCCTTTGAGTCTGGCATTACTCTTGCCACTACGTTGCAGTTGCCGTTGCCTTGCGAGCGCCACACGCTCGGCCACATCGCTGCTCGGCTCGCCTTTCTCTGCGTCGCCACGCAGCATTTCTTTTGGCGGCCGGCCGACCTCAACCTGAATGTCGATTCGGTCCATCAACGGGCCCGATATTTTCCCCCGGTATTTCACAACCCTGTCAGCGCTACAGCCACACTCGCCGGACTTGTCCCCGAGGTAGCCGCATGGGCAGGGGTTCATGGCACAGATCAGCTGCACATCTGCCGGAAATTCAGCCTGGCGCATCGCGCGCGAAATCGTAATGGATCCCGTCTCGAGAGGTTCGCGCAGAACCTCAAGGACATTGCGGTTGAACTCCGGCAGCTCATCGAGGAACAACACGCCGTTGTGTGCCCTCGATATCTCGCCCGGCTGTGGGCCACGTCCACCGCCCACAATTGCGGCCGCCGACGCCGTGTGATGGGGCGAACGAAAAGGCCGTCGCCGCCAGCGACTCAGGTCCAGCGAAATACCCAGTACCGAATCGATCGCCGCCGTTTCGAGCGCCTCGCCTTCCGACATGAGCGGCAGTATCCCGGGCAAGCGGCGCGCCAGCATGCTCTTGCCGGTACCGGGTGGCCCGACGAACAGGATGTTGTGCCCTCCAGCCGCAGCGACTTCGAGTGCTCGCTTCGCCGCACTCTGACCTTTGACATCCGACAGATCCGGCTCGTCGGCCATCGATTCTTCCGGCTGTGCCGCATCAACTGGACGTAATGGCTCTTCTCCGGACAGGTGATTCACGACTTGCAGCAAACTGCATGCCGTCATCGCATCCACGTCAGCAAGAGCTGCCTCGGTCCTGTTTTCGTCAGGGACGAGAATTCCGAATCCTGCACCTGCCGCTTTCAAGGCCGCGGGCAAGATACCCGGCACCTTCCTGATGTCGCCGCTCAGCGCAAGCTCACCATAGATTTCCGTAGCAGCGAGCCTATCAAGCTTGATTTGTTTGCTGGCCGCCAGGATTCCCAGCGCGATGGCAAGGTCGAAGCGACCACCCGCTTTTGGCATGTCTGCGGGTGCGAGGCTCACCGTTATTCGCGACGGGGGAAAATCGAACCTGGAACTCAGGATCGCGCCGCGTACCCGGTCCTTGCTTTCGCGCACGGCCGTTTCCGGCATGCCGACGACCGAGAACGACGGCAGCCCGCCTGACAGAAAGACCTCGATGGTGACCGGCGGCGCATCAGTGCCGAGCTGTGCCCGGCTCATCAGGATGGCAAGACTCACTGCGGCCCTCCATGGCCATGTAGGAGCGGTGCTTGCCACCGCGACTGTCGCGCTGGCGAGCAGCGCTCCTACGTTTCCTTCTCCAGTTCTTTTAGCCGTTTCTCGAGCGCCTCGAGTTTCTCTCGCGTGCGCAGCAACACCGCTTCCTGCACCTCGAATTCCTCACGTGTCACGAGGTCGAGTTTGCCGAGTCCGGATTTCAGGACTGACTGAAAATTTTCCTCAACGTCTTTGCGAACGCTGCGAAGGCCTTCGGGGACTGCCTCGGCGAGTCTTCTCGCGAGGTCTTCTATTGATTTGTCACTCATGCCTGATTGATACCCCAGAGTTGTGCGAAATACCAGCTCACCAAACTGGTGCAGACGCATATTTTCGTGCCCCAAGAAGGAGCGACTACTCGATTTGGTCTTTTTTAAGTGCTTGTTTGGCAAGACAATCCCTATCTTGGCACGCATCCTGCTCTATAGGAGATGAAATCAATTCATCACTCTATTTTGGAGCAGCACGACATGAAATTTTTTCTTAAGACAGGCCTGCTGGCGACGCTCTTGGCAATCACCGGAATTGCCAACGCCGACTGGTCAGCCAACCTGGGCTTTGCCAGTGAGTATTACTATCGCGGCATCTTCCAGGAAAGCACTTCGGCTAACGCTGGCGTCGATTACGAGAACAACGGATTTTTTGCCGGAAGCTGGGCTGCCGATGTCGGCGATGGTCTGGAGATAGACGGATATTTCGGCTACGGCTTCAGTACCGGCGCAGTCGATCTCAGTGTTGGCTATACGGGTTACTTTTATACGGGCGACTTCGATGACACATACCAGGAAATTAACCTGGGCGCTGGCGCAGGACTTTTCTCTCTCGACGTAGCGGTTGGCCAGTACGACAACTTCGACGGTCCAACACTCGACTACACCTTCTATTCGCTAGCCGTCGAGAAGAACGGCTTCTACGGCAAGGTCGGCGGCTTCGCCCAGGATTTTGAGGGCGAGTATTTCGAGGCCGGTTATAGCGCCGAAGTTGCTGAAGTTGATCTCGGCGTGATCTTCATCTACTCCAACGAGGACCTGGTCGGCGAGAGCGACGAAGCCATTATCTTCACGGTCGGCAAGGCCTTCGATCTCTAATTTAGGAGGAGGAAACAAAATGAAAATGATCACTGCGATCATCAAGCCGTTCAAACTCGATGACGTCCGCCAGGCCGTCGCCGATATAGGCATCCAGGGCATTACGGTTACCGAGGTCAAGGGCTTTGGACGCCAGCGGGGACA
>WTCH01000088.1 GCA_013138675.1 Woeseiaceae bacterium
AAAAGATTCTGGTGTACTGCTTGCGGGGAATGCGGTACTCAGGGAACGCTTCGTTTAGCTTGCGTTGGATGATGCTGTGATCAGCGACTTTGAATAGTAGGAGGCGATCGATACGCACGAGGACGCAGGCCGCGGAGTAACCCAGCAGGAAGTAGCGCAACTCGTCCAGTTGATTATCCGGCTCATCCAGTTGCGCTTGCACATCTTCGATGACAACCCAAAGACTCTCGCGAATACTCAGAAAACGGGCGAACCAGAAGCCGATGGCCTCATCTTCGGCTGGTCGAAAGTCGCCGCGTTCGACGATGGCAGAAAGCTGCGTTTCTGTGGGTGCATCGCTCTGCATCTGCGATGCGGCCTCGATCAGGCCACGCATCGTGTCGCTTAGTGTCTTCAGCACAATCATTTCTCAGCGCTCAAGGTGGCGAAAGCCTTCAAAGAACCAGTGGCGTAGCGCCAGTACCATCGTGGTACCACGCCTTTCGGTCGCCGGGAGCTTACGCTCATCCCAGGTTGTGTCATCAAACAGGTCACCCATGGCCTTGAGTCGTTCGATAAGTTGTCGCTGCGCACTTTGCGTGAGCATGCCGTTTTTTACAATGCGCACGGAGTCATCGTCCTGGAAGTGGTGGCTAAAGAACTCCGATTGCACGCGGCTCCTGAAGAACTTCTCGATAGCCCCGTTCTTGCGCCAGCTGAAGTTGTTGGCGATTAGCAGGCGCACGCGGTCGCCGGGTTGCAGTTCGATGACCTTCATGCGGTCCAGTTTACGGAGATACTTGAGGCCCTCGGCCAGTGAGATGTCGTAGCGCTGAATGATCTCATCGAAGGTCCAGTAGTTGATCAGGCAGTAGGCGACCAGCAGCAGTCGGGTGTCGCCCACGATCTCCTGTTCATTCTCCTCCGAGAGCTGCTCGATCTTCGGCTCCTGCGATTCGCTGATGTTGACGAGATCACCGATATCGAGCTCCAGCACCGAACACACATCGTCCAGGCGGTGCAGCGAGAAGTTGCCTGTTGAGAACATGTGTTTGACGGCTGACTCGGAGAGTTTCAGCCGCTCGGCCAGCCCGCGGTAGGTGATTCCGCGAACTTTCAGCTGGCGCTTGAGGGTATCAATTATTCGTGCAGAAGTTGTCATAATGTGCAAAAAGTACTAATAAATTAGACGAATAGTCCCACTGATCTAACTAATACGAAGGTAGTTGCCAAAGATTATACCATCTTCTAGGCTCGATCCTGCACTAACCACATGTAAGGAGTTGTCATGAGCCTGATTCGTAGAATATCCACAAGCATCACATCGTCGGTAGATCGTGCCGTTAGCAAGGTCGAGAACCACGACGCCATCATCAATTCCGCGCTGCGGGATACGCAGCAGGCCGCTGCCCGATCCCGGGTGCGCCTGGAGCGTGTTCGCAAAGACGGCCATAGCCTCAAGACACGGCACGCCAATTTGCTGCTCGCTATTTCACGTTGGACTGAGCGTGCCAAGACTATTGGTGCCACGGACGAGGCGAAGGCGCTCGAATGCCTGCGCCGGCGTAAAGACTGTGAAATGCAATTGCAGAACCTCGAGCTCTCGATCGAAAAGCATGAGGAACTCGAGTCGCGTATTGCCGAGCAAGTGAAGAAGATCGAAATTCGCATAGGCGAGGTTGCCCAACAGCGCAACATGATGCGCTCGCGGCAGTCCGTCGCCGAGGCGATGCGCACGATCAACAATGTCGAAGGCGTTTCCTATGGCGAGATCGAGGACACGTTCGACCGTTGGGAAATTAATCTTGGTGAGACAGAAATTCTGATGGGCGCCAATTCGCCGTCCGATCCGCTGGACTCTGCGTTCCTCGCTGAGGAAGACACGGCAGAACTGCGTGCAGAACTCAGCGTGCTGTTGAAACAGGATGAGGAGAAACCGTCATGAACAGAGTAGCTGCATTTGACGAAGACCTGGTTGCGGACCACAAGACTACGCCATATGTGCCGCGTTCAGGACTCAGTGTTGATGCCATCATGCAGTCGGTGCGTAACTTCACCACGCTGTCAGAGGCACTTCGAATACTGGGTGCCGCGGTAATCCTGGCATCGATGTCGGTATTCCTGCTGCAAGGCTGGAACGAAGGCAACGACATCAGTCGTTACCTCTTGCTGCTCGCGCAGACCGGATTGCTCGCTACTGCAGGATTTGCGATGAGCCACGGCCTCAAGGAGGCCAAGGGCGCGCGCATATTCTTCGGCCTCGCGCTGGTCTCGATTCCTGCCAACTTCACGATTCTCGGGGCACTCCTGTACTCCGTGTTTCAGTGGGATGGTGGGTTAACGACCTACCCGGGCTATGCCTCGTGGCAGATAGAGAACGTTGCGAGTACCGGGCTAACCCTGGGTGGCGCGATGGTGGTGTTGCTGCCGGTGACCTTGTTCTGCTTCGCCATTATGGCGCGGCACTCAGCCAGGTCACTGTCGGTTCACTTCCTGTTGATAAACGCCTTGTTGCTGTTGCCCATTCGTAGCTCGATGGCGGCCGGTACGATTGCATTGCTCGGCATCCTGTACGTGCTGTACGCGGTCGGCAAGATGACCGCGAAGGATCGTTCGCTGAAGACGGGCGAGGGCAAGTTTGCCCTGGTAACGATGTTTATCTCGCTCGGCATCATCCTGTTCCGCAGCATGTACTTCTATCAGGTCGACAGCCTGATGGTGGCCATGGTGTCGCTGGCGTTATTCCTGTCAGCCCGCCAGGTGTCACTGTTCCCGGATCGCAGCGCGCGTTTGTCCGCGCTCCTCGAAATGCTGTCGCTGCCGTTCGCAATGATCGCAGCACTCGCATTGACTGATGCCCTGGCACCGTCGCTGATCAACGGCCTGGATGTCGCGTTGTTCGCTGTTGTCTATACGGCACTCGCGCTCGACGTTTTACGGCGCACCGGCAGTCGCCATCTGCGCAAGGTCATTGGTGTTTCGATCGCCCTTGCGGTCTCGGTGAGCTTCACGTTCAGTGTTGCGAATGATCCGACGGCACTTACGGCGCTTCTCGCTTTGGCAGCCGGTGTGATGCTGATGCTCTGGGGTGTTGCGGGCAGGAGGGCAGTGGCATCGATTGGCGGAACACTCACCGCGATCGCGGGTGCGTTCTTCGGCTTCGAGGTGTTGCTGCAGTTGATTCTAAACAGCAGTTGGATCGACCTCGCAATCTTCGGCGCCCTGGCCATTACCCTCGGCTCGGTGGTGGACCGCCACGGCGTTGTCATCAAGCTGCGCCTGGAGAAGTGGTTCAAATCAGTCGGTGAACAGAAGGAACAAATTGCTCTGGAGAACTAGTACGTCAGGTAGGTAAGTGCAGAGCAGCCGCCGCGGTCAGCCGATCGCGGCGGTTTTTTGTGTGGTGCTCGTGTCTCGTCCCTCTATACTGTGCATTGCTATTTTTGATGGGAAGCGCCGCGGATGGACACACCACTCATTACAAACGATGCCGTTGTTCTCGGGCTGCTGGTTGCAGTTCTTGGTCTTATCTTCTACACGCGCAGCCTCGGCGGAGGATGGACAAAGTTTTATACGTTTGTCCCGGTACTCCTGCTTTGCTATTTGCTGCCTTCGCTAATGAACAGTTTTGGGCTCATCTCCAGTAATACGTCAAATCTCTGGCCTGTAGCCAGGGACTATTTCCTGCCTGCGTGCCTGGTCCTGATGACCTTGAGTATCGATCTCAAAGCGATCATCGGTCTCGGTCCCAAGGCGCTCATCATGTTTTTCACAGCGACCGTCGGCATTATCCTGGGCGGTCCCATCGCTATTCTCGTCATATCGCTGTTTAGCCCCGAAACGGTGGGCGGCGAGGGAATGAATGCCGTCTGGAGAGGCTTTTCCACGCTTGCTGGTAGTTGGATTGGCGGCGGCGCAAACCAGACTGCAATGCTTGAGGTCTATGGCTACAACCCGGACCGGTATGCCGCCATGGTGGCGATCGATATCGTCGTTGCGAATATCTGGATGGCGTTCCTGTTGTATGGCGCCGGTAACCCGAAACCGATCGATAAGTGGCTCAAAGCCGACACGTCAGCGATCGACAAACTGAAAGATACGATGGAAGCCTACACGGCACAGTCGGAGCGAATAAGCACGCTGCCTGACTTCATGATGATTACCGCCGTTGCGTTCGGCGCGGTCGGCATCTCTCACCTCGTAGGCCAGGGTGCGGTCGCGGTATTCGGCCAGTATGAGGTGCTGCAGGAATCGATTCTTGTGAGCCAGTTCTTCTGGATCGTTGTCACGGCAACGACCATTGGTTTGTCGCTGAGTTTCACGCGCTTCAGGAATCTTGAAGGAGCGGGTGCGTCCAAGATCGGCAGCGTCTTTATTTTTCTGCTGGTTGCGGTTATCGGCACAAGGATGGATATCTTCCAGATTGCGGACGCGCCGTTGTTGTTCCTGGTCGGCATTATCTGGATGGCATTTCACGTCGCCTTGCTGCTCTTTGTCGCAAAACTCATCCGTGCGCCATTCTTTTTCGTGGCTGTCGGAAGCAAAGCCAATGTGGGTGGCGCAGCGTCAGCACCGATCGTGGCAGCGGCATTTCATCCCTCCCTGGCGCCAGTGGGCGTCTTGCTCGCGGTGTTGGGTTACGCGTTGGGCACGTATGGCGCGATCATGTGTGCCGAACTCATGCGGTTGGTGACGCCGTAACGCGTTGAACTACGAGACAGCAGGATGAACTGGACCCGCATCGCAATAGTCGTCCTTAGCTCTGGCTGGTTTTTCCTGGCCAGCTGCACGGTTGGGTTGTTTACGGGCACTCGAATTGTTGCGTTGGTTGATGCCAGAGACGCAAGTTCAGGCGAGACCATGCACTCGCAGTTTTCGATACTTGTCTGGTCGGAAGAAAACGATTCTCCCTATCGAGTGATGGATCTGAGTGATGCGGTTCGCGGGAAAGAAATGGCCGGCACGTTTCTTATGCCGCAATCCGCAGGGAGTTTCGATACCCGGGATTCTGATTATTCATACACGGTCATCGAAGAAAGGGCTGCAGGGCAGATTGTCGAAGTTGTCGAGGCATACAAGGACGGCGACAACACGATCTGGAGTCGCTACGAGGCAAGCAGTACAACCGTCACGCCGATCTCGTCGAGGATGTTCTATTTTGGCTACGCTTTTGCGGCGATGCCGTACGCAATGGGTTTCGCGTTTTTTCTATACCTGGTCGGGCGAGTTCTCGGGTACCGGAATCGCGATCGGGCTGAACGAAAGAGTGAACGAAGCAGCAGGGGTGTGCTCATTTTCGTCGCGATCTACGGCGTGAGTCTGGCCGCATTATTCTTCCTCTCCACGCCGACCGAAACCGATGACTTCACAGGTCCGGTCGCAGGGAATTTCACCGTTGCTGGAATCGTTGCCGGGGGCGAAGCTATTGAGCAACCGTACCGGGTGTTTACTCTTGCGCGCATGAACTCCGGTGAGCTGAACCTGGACGGGGTGTCGTTCCTGCTACCGAAGCCGAAGATTACGTTAAATGTTGGCGATATCCACCGCGCGAGAATTCTGGAGGACCACGGAGACTGGCAACTGGTGCAATTCGACTACTCGAATACGCGGACATCTACGTCGATCTACCGTGCCTATGCGGATCGAATCGAGCCCGTCAGCTATAGACTGACCTCATCTCCCATGCACATGTTCGCAGTGTTGCTGTTGTTCGTTATCGCCTTGGTTCTAACCGGGATAATTACCGGCGTTCTAAAATGGCGCGCGAGGCGCGCTCTCAAGTTGCAGCACTAAGGCACTGACTTCAGCAGCGTCGAATCAAACGCGTACTTCGAACCGTTCTTCGCTTCGAGGTTAACTTCCCAGAGCTCCTCGTCCGGCACTTGCGTGCGCTCGTGACCGGGTAGTTCGCGCTCGTCATCGACCTGCAGGCCCCAAACGCGGACATTGCGGACGCTAACGACAGGAATGTGCTCGCGGTCGAAGCGGGCGCGCAGGGTCTCATCGACGGTGTCGGTTGCCCAGATGGCATAGCCACACTCGACCATGGTTGCGAGATCTACCGGCATGCCAGCTTGAAGTGCTTTCTCGGTCATTGGTCCCCTCCAGAAGCCTTCTCAGGATAGTCAATTGTTCCACCTGACGGTCGACGTTGTAATTGCGATTTGTACGCACTAGCTAATTCTGCAGGACTCTTTCAGCCTCCAGCTTTTCCACCAGCCAGTTCGCCATCTTCGGCATAACAACAGACCGGTATTGCCCGAAGCAATGCTGGTCGCCGCCCATGATCCAGAGGTCCGTTTCCCGGCCGGAGTCGGCGAGAAGGCGAAGGTCGGAAACGGGCGCAAGATCATCAAGGTCACCATTGATGATCAATGTTGGCACTTTGACACTGTCGGGGCCGTTCAGGAGTCCCTGGGCGAGCAGTGAAAACGTTGCCACGTAGTCGCGCATCGCGTCGCTGTCCACGCGCGGGATGTGAATGGCTGCTGCCAATGCTTCCTGGATCTCCCAGGCATCCTGGTAGATAGCCTTCCATCCATCGTGAATCGGGCCGCATGCAGAAATCACCGCGAACAGGCGATCCTCGGTGATTGAATTGCGTGCAGCGTAGTAACCGGAGAAGCTGAAGCCCACATGGGCGATGTAGCGGCCGTCAATCAATGGATGTGTCTGCATGTGGTCAATCACGGCACTGTGAAGCTTGTTGGAGTCGGGCCCTGCTCGCCAGTCAGAATTCTCTCCGGTGCCGAGTACATCAAACGTTAGCACCGCGAAACCGCGATCAATATACGGCTGGATGTTGTTGTAACTGTCACCCTTCCAGGTATCGATACCACCGTTCCACAGGATCAGCGGTGGCTTCTCGATATCTGCGGGCATGTGCAGGTAGGCGGGAATGGATTTTCCGTCGTAGGGAATGTCCAGAACAATGAGTTCAGGGTCGAAGAACTGGCCAGCCTTCTGGTAGTAGTGCAGGTGCTTGTTGAACGCTTCCAGTTGGCCCGGAAGTGTCTTCGCAGGGAAGCGGGCAATGCCGTAAAACTTGGCCGCCGTCAGGTAGGCATCACGTGCGGAGGCGTGGTCTTCATTTGCTGCGAATGCATCGCCCTTGTCAGCGAAATATTCAGCAATACGGGACCACTCGTAAACCCAGGAACCGGGGTCGGTGGTGTCCCGGTTGTCAATACGCAGATAGGTCGAGTAGATGAGGTCGCGATTGCCGGTCTGTGCACTCCAGAGTCGCAGGCGCCGCTCTTCGACAAGTTCGCCGTTGTCTTCCGCTTGAACCAGCAGCGGCAACATTACGCATGAAATAAGCAGGCTCAGGCAAGTGGTCTTGAGTCGCACGGCAATCCTCCCTTCGGTCCAACGTATACTATATGAAGATTGGCCAATCGCATTACTTGCTGGACTAAAAGAATGAATGCTGTTAAATCCACCTTCGTATCGCTGTACATGACGATGTCAGTTATTGTCACCATCTACGCCGTGCAATGGCTGCTGGCAAGCCAGGACTACGTCTCATGGGGTGGCGTGTTGCTCGTATACGTGCCGTTTCTCATCGTTATCTCGTGGTTGATGATATTCCGAAGCATGGCTCGGACGAGTTCACGATTCCCCGTCTTGATCGTGTTGGGAGCAGTCGGCGTTGTTGCCTCGGTTTTTGGCTACTCGCAGGGCGGATATGTGCTTGCACCCATACTGGCGCTTGCCGGACTTGCCGGTTTTCTCATCTATGACTATTGGTACTCGAGCTTTGGTCGTCGCCACAGCGGACAACTCGATGTCGGCCAGACGCTGCCGGCATTCAATCTCCGGAACA
>WTCH01000186.1 GCA_013138675.1 Woeseiaceae bacterium
GCCGCCAGGTCTATCGCCGACAAGAAAGACCTGAATCGCAAACTCGAGTCGGTCGATCGGGAGCAACGTGACTGGGAAGGCAAGGCCGAACTCGCCATTCGCAAGGGCCGCGAGGACCTTGCCAAAGCCGCGCTGGTCGAGAAGTCTCGCGTCGCGACGGCCGCCGAAGTGCTAAAGCAGGACTACCTTGCTGTCGATGAAGGGCTGAGCAAGCTGAACGAAGATATTGCCAAGCTCGAGGCCAAGCTCGAAGACGCAAAAGCGCGGCAAAAGGCCCTTCTGGCGCGCCACAAAACTGCGAGCAGCCGGCTTGCCGTTAGAAAGAAAATCTACGACTACAAAATTGACGATGCCATGATTCGTTTCGAGCAGTACACGAACCGCATTGACGACGTCGAAGGTCGGGTAGAGGCCTATGATCTCGGGTTGCCGAAAGACCTGAACCATGAGTTCGCAAGCCTTGAGGCAGAGGACTCCGTCAGGGAAGAACTGGATGCGTTGAAAAAACGCGTGGCTGGCAACACGGATGATGAAGACAAGAACGTCGCATAGGGCCGAATCCGAATCCATCAGAAGGAAGCAAAAATGAGTCAACGCACCTGGAACACAGACTACGGTCCGCTACGTGGGCTGTATCGCGATCAGGAGAGGGCATGGATCTTCGGAGTGTGTGCGGGCATCGCTGACCGGTTCAACTTTCGCTTATCCACTGTGCGCATCATCGCCATCATCTGCCTGGCCCTGTTCTTCTGGCTGACCGCGGCGATATACATCGGCGCCACATTGTTGATCAGGGAAAAGCCGCTGGTGTATTCGGGCAGGCGATCCGAATACGAGTTCTGGCGTCGTAACCAGCGCAACTACTGGAGACATTCATGACAGTGTACGCATCCACATCGGGACGCCACTTCGCTCGTGATGCCGACCGGGCTGTTCTTGGCGGCGTCTGTGCAGGGATAGCTGACTACTTCGGCTTCAATCTGCGTGCGACCCGGGTGATCTTCATCATCGCGTTCTTTGTAGCGATGCCTTTCGCGGCAGTCGCCTACATAGCAATCGTGCTCCTCGTACCGGCCGAGTCCGGGCGGTATGAGTACGTAGTGGAACGCGAAGTTCGAAAAAGGCGCCGACGTTTGACGCGCAAGGAAAGAGCTCAGGTCGAAGACGAGGAGCGAGCCCAGGCTGCGGAGGCAGTCAAGCAGCGTTACCAGGCGCTTGATGAAAGGCTGGCTCGCATCGAGAAGTACGTGACGTCGTCGCGGTACAATCTTGACAGGGAATTCAGGAATCTTTGAGATACATTAGAAACGAACCAGGGGCTCGATAATGAATACGCTTTTTTACGTTGTCTGTATTGTCGCGATCGTGATGACAGCAACCACCATTGAGAAGCTCGTCAAATTTCGTCACCAAAAAAACGCAATCGACGAGAAATCTGACGCCGAGACCGAGAGGCTCGATTTGCTGGAAGAACGAATTCGGGTTCTGGAGCGAATCGTGACCGAAGACAAACATGATCTCCGACGCGAAATCAATCGCCTGTAGACAGGCGTCAGAAAATTACTCTTTCGATTCCTGGACCTTTGCATTGTAAGCGCGAATTTGCTGATTGAACTGCTCGCCGAGCAGTGCTTTTTCTTCATTGGCTGCGTCGAACTTCTTATTTAACATCTCTTCCCTGCGCTGCAGCACTTCTTCCGACGGGCTGTCCATTTTTTCAATCGCGGCTTTCTCATCACCCTCGATGCAGTTGAGGTACTCGTCCACTTTGGCCATGTAATCCTGGACTGAATTTTTGGCCGCAATCAGCTCATCTTTAGATGCGGCGGACCCGTCCGGAATCGACGGACGTTCCGGGTAGTCGCAGGCAAAAGCGATTGACGATGAAAGTAGAAACAGCGTGCCGAAAGAAATTTTGATAAGTCTGTTCATGGGATGAGTTTTACTCTGGGTAAGCCGTGCTGGTGCCGGACAGGTTAAGGAATATCCGCGTATTTAATCATTTTGCTGCGGCGGAGTGAAGTCGTCAGCCGAATAATGCCCGATAGGAATCGGTCCCGTCAGCCTGGGCGAGCAAGAGCTCGAGATAATTATCAGAACTCATCGGTTCACCGAATAGCAGCCCTTGAACATAAGTACAGTCAAGTCGCTGCAGGAAGTTCAACTGGTCTTCGTTTTCGACGCCTTCGGCAACTACGTCCAGTTTCAGATTGTGGCCCATCTGTATGATTGTGCCGACAATCGTCGCATCGTCAGGATTCGACGCTACATCCCGCACGAATGACTTATCGATTTTCAGCGTGCTGATCGGGAACTGTTGCAAGGCACTTAACGATGAATAGCCGGTTCCGAAATCGTCGATGGCCAGGTGCAGGCCAAGTGCGTACAACTGGTCCAGGTGTTTGATCGTACGCTCGGGGTTCTCCATCATTGTTGACTCGGTGATCTCGAGCTCGAGTGATGTAGGAGACACCTCGTGGCTTCTCATTATCGCGCCAATACGGTTCGTAAAATTGGGTTGCCGGAGTTGTTTCAGGGACAAATTGACCGAGACCCGGCCGGGCGACAACGCTGACCGCTGCCATACTCGAAAGTCCTCGCAGACTTTGTCGAGGACCCACTCACCTATTTCGATGATCAGGTTCGAGTCCTCCGCAATTGGAATAAAGTCAGACGGCAGAATAAGGCCACGCTCCGGCAGCTCCCACCGAACGAGTGCCTCCGCGCCAAACACTTCACCCGTTTCAAGATTGTATTTCGGTTGGTAGTGAACAAGCAGTTCGTCGCGCTCGAATGCACGTTTGAGTTTGCTCTTTGTCATGAGGCGTTCGACGGCGGCTTCGTTCATTTGCGGGACGTAGTATGCGAAGACGTTTCCGCCTGCCTTCTTGGAGCTGTACAGGGCTGCGTCGGCGTTACGAATCAGGTCGATGACATTGGGCGCGTCTTTCGGGTAATAGGCGATACCCATGCTCGCTGTCATGAAGACCTCGTGGCCCTGGACGAAAAACGGATCGGCAAGACGATCGAGAAGTCTCCTGGCGAGCTTGTCGGTTTCGGACTTGCCCTTGCCGCCTGGGCCAAGACCCGTGACGACTACGGCGAACTCATCACCGGCCAGCCGACCAATGACCGAGTTGTCGGGCAGTGCGGCATTCAGGCGTTCCGCAACGGTCTCGAGCGTCGCGTCGCCGGCAAGGTGCCCGAATGTGTCGTTGATCTCCTTGAAGTGATCAATATCAACGTAGAACAGACACAATGGCTGGCTTGCCCTGCGAGCTCGTGCGATTGCACGTTGCAGCAGGTGCTGAAACTGCATGCGGTTGGGGATCTTGGTCAGCGCGTCAATGCGGGCGAGATAGCGAATGCGTTGCTCGGCACGCCGGCGCTCGGTAATGTTCTGCGCCGCGTAGATTCGATCACGTGACTCGACACCCTCACCGTCGACCACCGAACAGGTGTATGACACAGGAACAGACTCGCCGAACTTGCTTTCGAAAAAGGCTTCTTTTGGAACTCCGGAAACGCTGTCTTCAATCAGCGTGCCGCTTTTGGTCTTGTCGACGATTTGGTTGATCGATGTGCCGAACAGCTCGTTTTCTTCAAATCCCAGGAGAACCGTGGTTGCGCGGTTAATGCGCTTTATGGTGCCATCGGCCGAGGTCACGATAATGGCTTCGTTCATACCTGACAGGATGCGGTCGACGTAGTCTCGGGAAATGGTGGTGCTTTTCAGGCGGTCACGCATGTCGTTGAAGACGCCCGCAAGCCGACCGAGAGCATCACTCTGCGTCTGCAATAACGGCTCGCCAAAATCTGCGTCACGCAGCTTCTCAGCCTGAATTCTCAGGTCATGGATTCGATCGGATTGTCTGCGAACGATCAGGACGATGACGCCAAGTCCGACAACCAGGGCGACGAGGCTGCCGCCTGCGATCCAGCGAAAACTGGTGCGGGCGAGCGCTTCGTGCTGCGCGGGCGAGGACGAAACAATTTCGGCGATCAGCCACGTGAAAAGGCCATAAAACCACGTCAACATGACAGCAGCGACGGCGATGCCGAGGGCCAGGATGATTAAAATGTAACGAGGAATTTTGCTGCCGATCATAATTATCTGCGCCGGCCCTTTTTCTTATAGTTGTCAGGGGCATATCGCCATATGTCAGTGTAGCATCGGCCGCGTCAGCGGACGCGTATTTCCACTATGGACTATTATTCCGGCCGTGTTTTGAGAATGTGTGCCGCATATGGTGAAATTGTGTCACATACAGAAATACCAGGCAATCAGTCTTCTTTACGTTTTTCAACAAATTCCAGCGGCTCGGATGGGCCGGTCGTCTTCATTACGCCCTCAACAACGGCACCCTCGGCGACTGCGATCGCCTCGCCTGACACGGTACCGATGATGTGAGCAGAATCTGTGATCTCGACTTTGCCCGCGGCGATGATGTCACCCTCAACCTGGCCGGCGACGATGATGTCGGATGCCTTGACGGTTCCTTTCCAGAGGCCATTGGGGGCGATAGTCACGGTGCCGTCAAGATCACAGTCGCCGTCAATTTCGCCATTGACCAGATAGCTGCCAGTGCCCGAGATGGTCCCGGTGATCGTGCATCCTTCATTAATCAGCGTGGCCGAACTGGCAGACTTGTCGCGCAAGCGCCGCAAGCGAGTTTCATTCATAAAGGTGGTTCCATGATTGGATAGAGAGCGCCAGAGCGAAGTCTACCTTCAGATAGGGCTACGTGTCAGTGCTTTAGTCCCGGTGGCCGCGACCCATCGTCTCGACAGAGACCAGGAAGCCGCCTTCGAATACCAGCCGGCGCATGAACTTTTGCGGGCCAAGGTTGTAGATGTATTCAGTCACCATCACCTCAGCCGGATAGGAGTAATAACCGGGAGAGCGGGAAATAGTCCAGCCCGGCACAGTGGGCCTGTGTGCACGAACGTCGACGCTCCGGACCGCATAACCGAGATGGTGAACTGATGCAGGTTGGCCGCAGATCTTGACGACCTCAAACTCGTGCATACCATCCTTGACGAGCTTGTTGCCACAACGAAATGCGGCGGCGGGTTCGGACAACAACAATGCGGCGGCACACACACTGCCGATAACGACAAATTTCTGAATTCGCAGTTTCATGTCGATGCCCAGACTAACAAGCAGGATAATGGCATGCACGCACCGGCGCGACGCTTATGGTAAAACAGCGGGCCGGACTTTGAAGAACGCGCCATCAATTGACCAGGCGCTCGACAAAGAAGAACAATTTGAGCCAGATATTCGACAAACGTTTCAAAGCCTTAACTACAGGGGGCGTGTCACTGGGCGGCGGTCTTAAAGGTATCGAGAAGGAAGCCTTGCGGCTCGATCGGGATGGATACTTGTCGCGCAAACCGCATCCGGCGGGGCTCGGTTCTGCGCTGACCAATCGATTTATAACGACGGACTTTTCGGAAGCGCTTCTCGAGTTTGTAACACCTGTGTATTCAAGCACCTGGGAAGCGCTTCGGTTTCTGTGCGACGTGCATCAATTTGCCTACGAATGCCTTGACGACGAGCTACTCTGGATTGCGAGTATGCCGTGTCGTATTCCTGCGGATGCGGAAATCCCACTTGCCCGCTACGGAAAATCCAATGTCGGGCAGATGAAGACGATCTACCGTCGTGGCCTTGGTTTCCGCTACGGACGTCACATGCAGACGATTGCCGGAATTCACTTCAATTATTCACTTCCCGAATCATTCTGGCCCCGGTACCAGGCAGCCGTCGATGACGCGGGCGACGAGCAGACATTTCGCTCCAACCAGTACCTCGGCCTGATTCGAAATTTCCGCCGCTTTGGCTGGCTGACTCTGTATCTGTTTGGTGCGTCGCCGGCGATGTGCAAATCGTTCGGCAGCGGCACCGACGTGGGCATGCAGGAGCTCAGCGGCGACACCTGGTATGCGCCGTTCGGGACGTCGCTCAGGATGAGCGATCTCGGCTACAGCAACCAGAATCAGTCGCGTATCAACATATCCTTGAACAACCTTGATGACTACATTCGTGATCTGCAAAATGCCCTCAACACGCCGGAGCCTGACTACGAAAATATCGGCGTCAAGGTGGACGGAAAACACCGGCAGTTATCGGCCAACCAATTGCAGATCGAGAATGAGTATTACAGTTCGGTTCGACCGAAGCGTGTCGCACACTCCGGTGAACGGCCGACGGCGGCACTCAAGCGGGGCGGCATCGAGTACGTCGAAATTCGCTCCCTTGATATCAATGTTGACGATCCCGCCGGTATCAACCAGAACACAATGCGGTTCATGGAAGCGTTCCTTATTTATTGTCTCCTTGAAGAAAGCCCTCCGTTCGATGCCGTGGCCCTGGATGAAACGTCGCGTAATCAGTCACATGCGGCCAGAGAAGGCCGTGATCCCGAGTTCCGTCTCCTTCGTGATGGCAAAGAGGTCTCATTGAAGGCATGGGCGACGGTAATACTCGACAAAGTCAGCATGATCGCAGGCCGGATAGATGTGGCGGAGGGTGGGGAGTCTTATACCCAGGCAGTCGATTCGATGCGCGGCCTTGTCGATACCCCTGACGCGACGCCTTCGGCGCAACTGCTTCACGCATTGAAAAATAGTGGTAACAGCTTCTTCGATTACGCGATCTCGGTGGCGCGCGGCCACCGTGACTATTTTGCAGCGATTAACCCGATGTCAAAAGAGCGACATGAAGAGTTCAGCCAGGAGGCAAAAGGCTCGCTCGAGCGCCAGAACGACATCGAAGCCGGCGACGAAATCAGCTTCGACGAATACCTCGAAAACTATTTCGCGTCGGAGTAATTCAGAGCAGCAGTTTCGTGCCGTGTTCGAACGCAAATTCCCGATGAAGCTGCTGCAAGCGGCAGGTCATATCGCCGAGCGCGCCGTTGGCGATTTGTCGTCCGTCAGCCTCGAGAATAGGCGTGAGTTCGCCCATCGTACCGCTCGTAAACACCTCGTCGGCCGTATACAGCTCGGTTAACGAGAGGTTCCTCTCGTCTGCCGGGATGTCATTCTCAGCGCAAATGTCGAGAATCATCTTTCGCGTGAGGCCGGGCAGGCAGCTGTCCGCATGCGGCGTGCTGACGACACCGTTCTTGACGATGAACAAATTTGTGTCGTTCGTTTCGGATACAAACCCCTGGATGTCCAGCATGATCGCGGCGTCCACGTTCGCAACGTTGGCTTCAATTGACGCGAGGATATTGTTGAGCAGATTGTTGTGGTGGATCTTTGAGTCCAGACATTGCGGTGTGTTTCGGCGAGTCGATGCTGTAATGACGCGGATGCCGTTGTCTGAATAAACGGGTGGCTTCCATTCCGCAAGGACGATCAGCGTGCAGCCGGACTGGTTGAACTTCGGATTCATTCCGGAGGTGACTTTCTCACCGCGCGTCAGCGTTAGCCGCATGTGCGCCTCATCACGCATGCCGTTCGCTTCGAGTGTCTGGAATATCGCGTCGCGCACTTCGTCGCTCGAGGGAACCGCTTCAAAAGCCAGTGTCTTTGCGGAATTCTGCAATCGTTCCAGGTGCCCTTCGAGCGCCGCAATGCGGCCGTCATAAACACGCAAACCCTCCCAGACGGCATCACCGCCCTGCACGACGCTGTCAAAGACGGAAACTCGCGCCTCGTCGCGGTGGACAAGTTCGCCACCAACGTAAACCACGATGTCTTTGTTTCGCGGGTCTGGCAATTTCATGGTTGGTCTCCGGAGTTTGTGGCGCGAATCGCCTGTTCGAATAGCAGGTCATACCACGGCTGGCATTCCACCAGAAGTGGCTTGAGGTGTGCGGGGAAATCAAGCTTCGGTCTATACGCTGAAAACCCCGTGCTTTGATGCACGGCATGGTACCAGTGAGGCGCCCATACGCCATCCTCAGCACGTGGCCCGGCCGGCCATTGCAACATGTCCGCTGTGAATACGTGGCCAAGGTGATCGCAAAGCTGCCGGAGGACACCTTCGGGGTCGAGCAGCAACTCTCGCGAATCGAGAATAGCGGGACGCTGCCCCTCAGACAGCAGTTCTGAATACAACTCCCACTGTCGTTTCATACCCGTATCCGCAAGTTGTGCATGGGGAACCTGGACAGTCAGTGACGGTAACATTTCCTTCGGATCCCGAATCAGAAATAGATTGCAGGTCCGGCGCAGGAAACCGAGATCGAGACCGACCAGATGGTGTGCCATGTGTTTGATGAACAGGCGCTTCGTTGAATCATGGGCTTGTTGATCGATTAATTCGCGCATCACGGCATTACCATCGCAATTCATTGCGTCCATTACATCCTGCCCGCCTGGATGATCGGCACCGGATACACGCAGATAGTGGCCATACAGAGGCTCGTCAATGACGCGGATATCATCATGCTGGGCAAAGCTGTACATCAGGGCCGTCGACACATTTCGAGGGCCTGACCAGAGGCAAACGGGTGTTGTCATGATTATGTGGCCTGCCTTATGTGCGTTCTGTCACAAATTGATGGTGTGGAGTGTGATGGAAGAGCCAATTTAACTAAACTTGGCGCATGTTCAAGACCTTCATAGTGGGAATCCTGCTTGGCGTCGCCGTTGCAGCGGCGGCCTTGCATTACTTTCCGGCCGTCAATCAGTCTCGTGAGCAGTCATTAATCATCGTTCATCCTAACCGCGGCAATAGCGAGACTTTCCACGTCAATATTCCCATGGATCGCGTCATGACAGGTGCGCCATCCCAGAAAGAGCCGCTGCCGGTCGGGCTGGAGTGGCCTGTTGATCCGCGTTTCGCGGATACACGGGCTGAGCTATTCAAGATTCGCAATGGCAAAGATGCAGTTGTGGGCGTCGCGAGCCGCATCGCCGCAAATGATGTGTCATCAGGAGAAATAGTAGAGTGGGTACTGCACCTGCCGGCGCGAGGTTCGGCGTATGTGATCATGCAAGCCGAACCACTTGAGGATGGCTATCGCACAGGCAATCTCGCAGCGGGGACTCGTGAGTTCTCTCCACTGGTCGGCCGCGTCAGCGAGCAATGGGTGGCAGATACGTCCGGCGCCGAGGACGCACCGGTGGGGCGCATCGAACTCACCACTGCTTTTGTTGCGAGAAAGGTCGAAGAAGAATGAAGTACCTGATTTCGCTTGTTGTCGGCATGGTCGTGGGCGCCGCCGCGTTCCTGGCGCTGCTGTACTACAACCCTATGACGTCACAAAATAAATTGTCGCCGCTGTCAGTCTCTGACAACAAAGTCATCACGTACAATTACTCCGCAGTCGCAACAGATGCGCTGGTCTTTACGAACGACGGCAAGTCGACAGTTGCGCCATATCCTTCCAAAGTTCAGCAACTCTGGGAGCCAACCGTACGCCTAACCGATACTATGGCGACGGTGCTGCGGGACAGTCGAAATCAGCCAGTCGCAATCGGCATCAAGTTTTCGTCACGCTCCGAGAGCACAAGAATTCTCAACGGTGAAGCGATCATCGACAGCGCCTGGCACATTTACGCGCCCGGCCAGGGAAGCCTGTTCGTCGAACAGCGGGAAAATTACTGGGGCTATCTGCGGGAAATCGTGGTTCCGGCCTATCGGAGTTCCGGTGACAGCTGGCGCGGCAACTGGAATGGCATCATCACGTCGGGGCCCGGTGCACTGGGCACGGCAAGAGTTATCGGTGGCAGCGGAGAATTTGCGGACCTCGAGACTGATGGTGTCGAGTCGCTAAGCGCAAAAGCCTATTCCGTAAAACACGGCCCGGTCGCCGTCGACGGCACATTGGCTGTCGAGCTGCCGGCGCCAATTTCAGATCCTACGCCAGATCCTTGAGCGCCATTTCGGCGTTGGCAAGTTTGTCTCGATCGATCTTCGCGCGCTCCGCGATCAGCGCTTTCGACTGCATGAATTCGTGCGGTGAGTTAATTGCATCGACGGCGATAAGTACGCCATCTTTAAGATAGCAGCACGCGAAACTGCCGTTCGACGGGTCGCC
Organism: Woeseiaceae bacterium; assembly: GCA_013138675.1. Taxonomy (GTDB): domain Bacteria; phylum Pseudomonadota; class Gammaproteobacteria; order Steroidobacterales; family Woeseiaceae; genus UBA1847. The sequence goes on from WTCH01000186.1 coordinate 10,002, forward strand.
GCGCAATACAACGTCATCATAGCCTTCTGACAAGCCCGCGATCTGTAGCTTGAGTCCGTACTGGTCGGACCAGAACCAGGGTACCTGGGAGTAATGTGATTCGACGCCGCAGATATTACTGGCGGCCGTCTTGGCCTGTTCGAGCGCATTGTGAACCGACTCGAGCCGTAACAGCCGTCCGTAAATAGTGTTGGGATGGGATGTGCAGTCACCGATCGCGAAAACATCGGGGTCAGCCGTCCGACATGTGTCGTCGACGATGATGCCGTTGATTACGTCGAGGCCAGCCGCTTCGGCGATTTCTGAGTTTGGCAGAATACCGACACCGACGACGGCAAAGTCGGTTGGGATTTCCTGTCCGTCGTCGGTTATGGCGCGTTTGACGCGCCGCTTGCCTTCGAACGCCGCGAGGTCGGTCGACAGCAAGAGCTTCACGCCGTGTTTCGTGTGTTCGAGTTGGAAGTAATCGGAGACGTTGGGTGAAACGACCCGACTCAATACGCGGTCGGCCATTTCAATGACCGTAACATCGAGACCCCGCTGGCGACAAACGGCAGCGACCTCAAGCCCGATGTAGCCTGCGCCGACGATAACGACGTTCTTGTTGCCCGACATTTTACTGCGGATCGCTTCGACATCGGCAATGTTGCGCAGATAATGAATGCCGGGCAGATCGTGTCCCGGCACCTCAATCTTGCGTACTCGCGATCCAAGGGCGAGAACGAGCTTGTCATAGGCAAATTCGACGCCGTCGCCGGCGATGACCTTTTTCCCCGCACGATCGATGCATTCAATTCTCGTATTGAGGTGCACTTCGATCTGTGGATCGTCGTAGAACGATGCCGGCTTGAAATGCAGGCGTTCGGCGTCCAGGTCACCGGACAGGAATTTCTTCGACAGTGGCGGTCGTTGATAGGGAAGTTGTGCTTCGTCACCAATCAGGATTATCTTGCCTGCAAATCCCTTTTGTTTGAGTGTTGCGACAACTTGACCGGCACCGTGTCCGGCGCCCGCAATAACGATTGTATCTGCCATGACTCGTTGCTTCCTTACATTGCTTGTAACGGCCACAAGATGGGCAGCAAGACCATGACCGTAATAAATACGACGATTGTCAATGGAACACCGACCTTAAGATAGTCGATGAACCGGTATCCGCCCGGACCCATAACGAGGATGTTTGCGGGGTGAGAAATAGGGCTGGTGAAACTCGCTGACGCCGCCATCGCGACAGCCATCATTGCGGTTTCGGGCCGCAGGCCCATATCACCCATCGCCGACAGCACGATCGGCGCCATCAGGACGACAAGTGCGGCTGTCGGGATGATCATCGTGGCCATGGCCGTCAAGACATACAGGCCCATGATCACGGGCCACGGGCCTGCGTCACCAAGCAGCGTCATGACCTGACCCGCGAGATAGGTAGCCGCCCCGGAATCAGCCATCGCGGTTCCCAGGGGCAACATGCCGGCGATCAGGAAAATCGCGCGCCAGTCGATCGCTCGATACGCCTGTTCCATATTAAGACAGCCGGTGAGCACCATGATGCTGCCGCCGACAACCGCCGCGACAGAAATTGGCGCCTTTCCCATCATGACGGACACGACGACCGCGAGCATGATAAAAGCCGCCAAAGGCGCGCGGCGTGTGTCCGGTGGTTTCTGGCCAAGGGGTGTCAGTATCAGGAAGTCAGAATCCGTCGACAGCAGTTGCAAGCGTTCACGCGGACCGAGTAGCAGCAATGCGTCGCCAATCTGTAGTCGCTCGTCGGCGATATCGGTGCCGACCATCTCGCCCTCGCGCCAGATTCCAGCGAGTTCGATACCGTAGCGCTCACGGAAGTTGAGCTCCCCAACGGTGAGTCCCGCGAGTGTGCTACGAGGATCGAGTGTCGCATCCATGAGGGTCAGGCGCTCCGACTCAAACGCACCCAGGTTGGCCGGGACCGAGGTTTCAATTTCGAAGTCCTGCAAACCGCGCAGTACATCAAGGTCACTTGGTTGCCCCTCAATCAAAAGCAGGTCGCCGCCGATGAGAATTTCGTCTCCGCGCGGCATCACGGTCAGAGCACTGTCGCGGAAGATCGCCACAATGCGAAAATCGAAAACATCGGGCAGCCGGCTCTTCTTCAGTGATGCGCCGGCAAGATCGCTTTCCTTTGGCAGTCTGACGACGAACATGCGATCGTCGGTACGGTACTGCTCATCGAGACGCTCGCCTTTCAGTAACCCCACGTCGGTGAAGTCGGAAAACTTCTCTAGCTGAGCCACTGCATCGATCTCGCCTTGCACGAGCACTCGCTCACCTTTGCGCAGTGGAACATAGGCCAGGTTGGTTAGTCGGTACTGGTTGCGCCGCCGCAAACCTACAACGGAAACATTGAAGCGCGTCCGAAAGGCGGCGTGACGCACGAGTTCCGAGACAAGTGGAGATGTATCTGAAATCGTAACTTCCGCATAGGCTATTTTCGAGGCAACCATGGATTTCAGGACCGGCGCTTCGCGCTCGATGACGAGGTCACTCCAGCGCCGCAGTTCGCGGAATTGATCCACGCGACCCTGCACCAGGATGCCATCACCTCCGCGAAGGACGGTTTGCCGGCTCGGCAGTGGTTCGCTGCGGCCTTGTCTCACAAGTGCAAGAATAATCAGTCCGGTCGATGTGCCGATGCGGCTCTCAGCGAGAGTTTTTCCGACCAGGATAGAGTTTGTCGGCACGCGCATCATAAAGGTGCGCTCGTGCAACTTATATTGCGCGCGCAGGCTGCGTTGACTGACATGCTTGCCGTGTTCCGCGATCTGCTTGGGCAGCAGAAACCGGCCGAAGAAAGCAACGAATATCACACCGACGGCCATGACGGCGCCGCCAATCGGCGTGAAGTCAAACAATTTGAATGGCTCGAAACCAAAACGTTTCAGCGACTCACTGATGAGCAGGTTGGGTGGCGTGCCGATCATGGTCATGAGGCCGCCCAGCAACGTGGAATACGCCAGCGGCATTAACAAGCGCGACGCGGGAATGCGCGTGCGACGTGCGACATCGACGACGACGGGAAGCATGAGCGCGGCAACGCCGATATTATTCATGAAGGCCGACAACACAGCGCCCGTGATCATAATGACCAGGATCATCGAGAACTCGCGCCGCCCACCCAGTTTCATGACCTGCCGGCCAATGATGTCGGCAATCCCTGTGCGCGTCAGGCCTTCGCTCAGAATGAACATTGCCCAGACCGTGATTACGGCACCGTTCGAGAAGCCGTCGAAGGCCTCCTCGGCCGTTACGAGGCCCGTAAGAGCGAGCGCGCCGAGAACAAGCAGCGCGACGAGATCCATGCGAATAACTTCGCTGATAAAGAGGATCAGCGAAATGCCGAGGATGATCAGGACAAGGGCAATGTCGAGAGTCATGAGCGCATTTATACAGACTACGCGGCGTGCGGAATAGGGCATCATGCATTCCCATGTCCGAAGAGCAGATTTACGAACCGAAAGAAGCGCCGCGTATGGCGCGAATCGATGTTCGCGGCGTCGACTACGCCGTGACAGAGTGGGGCGACAAAGACGCACCTTTGCTCGTCTTTTTGCACGGATTCGCTGATGCTGGAGCGACGTTCCAGTTCGTTGTTGACGAATTTCGGCACGATTGGCTGGTGGTCGCGCCTGACTGGCGGGGGTTTGGCCGCACGCAGCCTGATACGGAGGCATTTTGGTTTCCGGACTACCTGGCAGATCTTGATCGCCTGCTGAGCCACTACAGTGCGGACAGCCCGGTGCGCCTAATTGGCCACAGCATGGGTGGCAACATTGCAGGACTTTACGCCGGGGCTTTTCCGGAGCGTGTGGCCGCACTGGTCAATCTTGAGGGGTTCGGTTTGCCTGACAGCTCACCATCGGATGCGCCGCGCCGTTACCGGGAATGGGTGGAGCACGGTCGTCAGCTGCCCGAACCCACAGTGCGCGACAACTACTCAGCGTTGGCCGAGGTGATCCGGCACAAGAATCCGCGCATGAGCCGGCCGCAAGCAGAGTTTGTGGCGCGGCAATGGGCTGAGGACATCGGTGACGATACTGCGGCGCAGCTGCGACTTCACCCCGCGCACAAATTGCCAAATCCTGTCCTGTACCGGCTCGCTGAAGTCGAAGCCTGCTGGCGTGAGGTGACGGCCGATGTTCTGCTCGTGGCTGGGCGTGACAGCGACTTTGCGTCACCTGAAAACCTGCCGTTTCCGCGGCGCTGCACCGAGTGGATCGACGATTCCGGGCACATGCTGCACTTCGAACAACCGGCCGTTCTGGCGCGGCTAATAGAAGAATTTCTCCTAAAACCAATCACCTGAACTTGTAAATCCATCCAGTACTGTATAAAAATACAGACTTTTCCACAGGAGAGACGAGGTGCAGGCGGCCGAGCGTATCGAGGATTACCTGGCGTTGCTGAATCCAGCCCAGCGCCAGGCTGCCGAATACGGCAGCAAGGCACCGAACGAGCCGTTCCGTTCCGGGCCGCTGCTCGTCATCGCCGGTGCTGGCACGGGCAAGACGATGACGCTTGCACACCGTGTGGCGCACCTGATCGTCGAAGGCGTGAGCCCCGAGCGCATATTGCTGCTGACGTTTACACGGCGGGCTGCGCAGGAGATGACGCGACGGGTCGATGCCATCGTGCGTCAGGCGCTGGCCGGCAGGAGCGCAAATGCGATACCGGCCGGCATTTTGCCCTGGTCCGGCACATTCCATTCGGTCGCCAATCGACTGCTACGACGATTTGCTGTGAATCTCGGTCTTGACCCGGGCTTCTCGGTCCTTGATCGAAGCGATGCGGCGGATGTCATCGACGTAACAAGGCATGAGCTGGCGTTGACAAAAAAGTCGCGGCGCTTTCCGAAAAAGGACACCTGTCTCGCTATCTACTCGCGATGCGTCAATACACGCAAATCACTCGCCGACGTTCTGGACGAATCCTACCCATGGTGTGCTGATTGGGAAGCCGAACTGCGGGAATTATTCAGGGATTACGTCGCGCGCAAGCAGCATTGTCAGGTGCTCGACTATGACGATCTGCTGCTCTACTGGCACCACCTGGTTGCTGATGAAGAGTTCGCCGCGCAGATCGGAGCGTGGTTCGACCATGTGCTGGTCGACGAATACCAGGACACGAATATTGTGCAGGCAGAAATCCTGCGTGCGCTGAAACCAGAAGGTGAGGGTGTCACTGTTGTTGGTGATGATGCGCAATCGATTTACTCGTTTCGCGCAGCCGATGTCGAAAATATTCTCGGCTTTCCGGATCAGTTCATGCCAACTGCAGAAACGGTGACTCTCGAACAGAATTACCGCTCAACTCAAGAAATTTTGGACGTAGCAAACAGCCTGATTGCGGCCAGCGAGCGACAATACAGAAAGAACCTGTTTTCGGAAAAGAGCCTGGGAGCCAAACCGAGCTACGTCACGGTCGAAGACAGTGATGCCGAAACCGAATACGTCGTCGAGGCGATACTCAGCAACCGCGAGACGGGCATGCAGCTTATGGACCAGGCAGTATTGTTCCGCGGCGCACACCACAGCGATCGACTCGAGCTCGAACTGGTGCGACGTAATATTCCGTACGTGAAATACGGAGGGCTCAAGTTTCTCGAGGCGGCGCACGTAAAGGACATGCTGTCAGTGCTCAAGTGGGCGGAGAATCCTCGCAATCAGGTTGCCGCTTTTCGAATATTGAAATTATTGCCCGGCATGGGACCGTCGAATGCCGCACGTTGTTACGAGCAACTTGAAGCAGGTGAGTTCCTTTTCCCGGCGCTGTCCGGATTCCGGCCGCCGGCCGCTGCTGCAGGAGACTGGCCGGATTTCTGTGAGTTGATGAATAATCTGTCTGGCGCCGAGGCTGATGACTCCGGTTGGCAGGCACAAATAGCGGCGGTGCGCCGCTGGTACCAGCCGCACCTTGAACGATTGTACGATGGCCTGGATACGCGCGAAGCAGACCTCGAACAACTCGAACAGATATCGGGACGGTACCCGAGCCGAGAACGCTTTCTGACCGAGCTAACACTGGACCCACCCAGCGCTGCGGGTGACCTCGCCGGCGATCCGCTGCTCGACGAAGATTATCTTGTGTTGTCGACTGTGCACTCTGCCAAGGGACAGGAGTGGGAAGCAGTGTTTGTGCTAAACGTGTCCGACGGCAACTTCCCATCCGAGTTCGCTACGGGTAAGCCGGCAATGATCGAGGAGGAACGTCGCCTGTTGTACGTTGCCATGACCCGAGCCAAACAATCGCTTTCCCTGGTCGCACCGCTCAAATACCATGTGACGCAGCAACGCCGCGATGGCGATAAACATGTCTACGGGGCTCGCAGCCGATTCCTGACCGATGCGTTACTTGAGACGATGGACCGTCGGTTCCACGGCCGGGGCGAAGCCAATGCGCCGCGGCAACAAGTGCAGTCCGACAAGCGGCTCGACGTAGCATCGCGAATGCGCGAGATGTGGTAAAAAAAAGGCGGTGGCAAATGCCACCGCCTTTCGTCACGAAACAAACGCATAAGGGAATTATTGTCTGTTACGGTAACTCTGATTCGCTGTGTTCAAATCTTAGATGCGCACGCCACGGAGTTGGTTGCAATCAAAAACGAATAATGCGCTCGCATATGCCGAAAACAG
>WTCH01000199.1 GCA_013138675.1 Woeseiaceae bacterium
AACGATCAAGGACATGGCGGTCGTGCTTGAGAATCAAAAACTCATGACGCGCGAGGAAGCCGAACCCGCGATCCGTTCATTCCTCACAAAGATGTACGACGACTCGCAAAAGCAATCAGGCTTCTGAACGTCTACAATGGCCACCGTGGGTGGGGCTTCAAAATTCTGGGAAGAGGTTAAGCGGCGCAAGGTCGTACGCGTCGTCATTGCCTATCTGATTGTCGGCTGGGGCCTGATCCAGATCGCCGACGTCACACTCGACCCACTGCATCTGCCTGAGTGGGCCGGCACGCTGGTCATATGGCTTATCGGGCTCGGCTTTCCGATTGCCGTCATTCTTGCCTGGGTACTCGATGTAACACCCGAAGGTGTGAAAGTTACCAAAGCCGCGAGTGGAGATGCAGAACCTGCCGACGCGTCGATAGCCGTGTTGCCGTTCGTCAACATGAGCGGTGACCCTGAGAACGAATACTTCAGTGATGGTCTTTCAGAAGAGCTGCTCAACCTTCTCGCCCGGCTGCAATCGCTTCGCGTCTGCTCGCGCACCTCGTCATTTGCATTGAAAGGTAAGGACCTCGATATGCCGTCGATCGCGAGGCAACTCGGTGTACGGCATGTACTTGAAGGCAGTGTGCGTCGCTCGGGAGATCGCGTTCGCATAACGGCACAGTTCATTGACGCCGTGGACGACCGGCATCTGTGGTCGGAGACGTACGATCGTGAGCTGCAGGACATCTTTGCGGTACAAGACGAGATCGCCACACACATCGTCGAAGCATTGAAATTGTCGCTCACTTCAGATGAACAGCAAGCCATTCAGTCAACAACGGAAGATGCCAATGCGCTGGATTACTACCTTCGCGGTCGCGAACAATATCACCGCACCGAGCCCGATCATCTTGATAAATCACGCGAGATGTTCGAGGCGGCGATTCGCGTTGATCCGGAATATGCGCTCGCCTGGGCGGGCCTGACGTATATATTCGTGGATACCTATTGGTACAGAGACAAAGAAGCCAAGTGGATCGAACTGGCTCACGAGGCGAGTCGCAAGGCCATTGAATTTGCTCCGCACCTTGCGGAGTCCCACGGTGCGCGCGGCTATGCCTATTATGTTCACGAGCAATACGACAAGGCCGAAGCTGAATTCGAACAGGCTATTGCAATCAATCCTCGATTGTTTGAGCCCATTCATTTTTATGCGCAAATGACCCGAATATTGGGTCAATATGAGAAATCAGCCGAATTGTATTGCCGCGCGGCCGAAGTGCGCCCCGAGGATTACCAGACGACGGCATTGGGTGCCTCAATGTTCGCCATGCTGGGTGACTCGCAACGCGCGAACGAGTTGTTGGAAGAACACCTCGACCGGGCCAAACGCGCTCTCGAATTGCATCCCGATGATGCGCGTGCCTTATGTCTTGGCGCGCTCGCGTATCTTAATCTGGGCGATGAGAAGACGGGCCTTGACTGGTTAAACCGGTCGCAAGCTGCAAATCCGAATTCGCCGAACGTATTCTACAACTCAGCCTGCTTTCACTCGCTATCAGGCGACGTGGAAACCGCTCTCGACTGCCTTGAAAAGGCAGCGGAACTGGGTGCACGCAACAAACGCATGTGGGAATCGGACAGCGATCTCGCGAACATTGGAGATCAGCCGCGATTCAAGGCGCTACTGGATCGCATCTGAGCGCCCGACGTACGTAGGCGCCAATTTTCTTCGCTGCTTTCTTACTCTCCGGCACCTGGAGCAGGAACGCCTGGAACACATGCCACATACCAGGCCAGATTTCGATCTCGACCTCGCCTCCGGCGGCCTTCACCTTCTCGGCCGCGCGCGTCGAGTCGCTGAGCAGGATTTCATCCTCTCCGACCTGGATGTATATCGGTGGCAAGCCGGATAAGTAGGCATACACGGGCGAGACCAGAGGACTCTTCAGTTCTTCTTCGCGACAGTAGTAGGCTGCAACAATCGGCATGTCCTCGGGCTGAAACCAAGGGTCTTTTTTCGCACGTGTCGTCATCGACTCGCCGGTCGCAGCGAGATCAAGCCAGGGGGACAATAGGCACGCTGCTGCCGGCAGCGGATCGCCCGCATGACGTAGTGACAGCAAGGTTGCCATCGTCAAGCCGCCGCCGGCTGAGTCACCTGCGATCACGATATTTTCGGCGGCGTAACCATCCGCCAGCAGTGAACGATAAAGATCGACAGCGTCGTCGATAGCAGCCGGGAACGGATGCTCCGGCGCCAGCCGATACTCCGGCAGCAATGCTTTAATCCCTGAGTATTTGGCAAGGTAGCTGACGAGCTGCCGATGCGTAGCGCAGTTGCCCATGACGTAGGCGCCGCCGTGCAGGTAGAGAAGAAGCTTGTCCTCCGGAGACCCTTCTGGCCTCAGCCACTCGGCGTGCAATCTATTAACCTCGGCTTGCTCGACCTTCACTTTACTGGCTGTCCATAGGACCTTTGCCGCCGCATGCCAGGTCTTGCGCATGGCATGCACATCGGCCTTTTCTGCATCGATGGTTTTGAAAAACGCACGGGTGGTTCGGCGAACAAATTTAGCGCGCAGGCTTGTCATGTCAGTATGATACGGCTATGAAGGCGCTACGCACACCCGAAGATCGCTTTGCTGGCCTGCCCGGCTATGACTTCGAACCGCATTACGTGGATATCGACGGCCTGCGCATGCACTACGTCGCCGAAGGGCCTGCCGATGCCGCACCTGTTTTGTTGCTGCACGGCGAGCCGAGCTGGTCGTATTTGTATCGCAAGATGATCCCACCACTGGTCGCGGCCGGGCACCGCGTCATCGCGCCGGACCTTATCGGCTTTGGCAAGTCGGACAAACCGACGCGGCAAAGTGACTACAGCTATGCGGGCCACGTCGAATGGATGCGACAGTTCATCGAAGCGCTTGACCTGAACAACATCACGTTGTTCTGCCAGGACTGGGGATCACTGATCGGCCTGCGCGTCGCGGCGGAAAACGAAGCCCGCTTTGCTCGAATTGCGCTTGGCAATGGCGGCTTACCGACTGGCGACCATGAGCCACCCAAGGCATTCAAGATCTGGCGCGCATTTGCCCGCTGGAGCCCATGGTTCCCGATCGGGCGCATCCTCCAGAAAGCGACGGTTAGCGACTTATCGGACGATGTCGTGGCTGCTTATGACGCGCCCTTCCCATCGGCAAAATTCAAAGCCGGCACGCGCGCGTTTCCCAAGCTGGTACCCACGACACCCGATGACCCTGCCGCCGATGCGAATCGGGCTGCCTGGGATGTATTCAGGCATTGGGAAAAACCGTTCCTGACGACGTTCAGCAACCGCGACCCGATCACACGGGCAATGAAAAAGCCGTTCCAGGAGCTGGTGCCGGGCGCAAAGAACCAGGATCACGTGACGATACGCGACGCCGGGCATTTCCTGCAGGAAGACAAGGGCGAAGAACTCGCCGATGTGTTGATCGGGTTTATTTCTCCAGAAACTGGAGCTTGTCCTTAACGTCTCGCCACTCGTCGGCATCCTCGGGCGGGTCTTTCATCTCGGTGATGACAGGCCACTGCTCCGACAGCTCGGCGTTGATCTCGGTGAATTTCTCCTGACCTTCGGGTAGCTCATCCTCAGAGTAGATAGCCTCGACCGGACACTCGGGCTCGCAAAGCGTGCAGTCGATGCACTCTTCAGGGTCAATCACGAGGAAGTTCGGTCCCTCGTGAAAGCAGTCAACCGGGCAAACCTCGACACAGTCGGTCAATTTGCACTTAATACAGGATTCGGTGACAACGAACGTCATTTGATGGTCCTCAATTTCTGGCCCGCGTACGCTATGCGAAGTCTCTGATCAAATCAACCTGTTCCATTGTTTGTTGCTCTGTTCCACAATCCCGTCTGCCTCGAATTTAAGGACATGAGCAAGCAATGAGCGCTCCGCCCAACCGTACAGCTTGGGATCCACATCCTGGTAAACGTGCGGCACGAGTTCGTGTGTGGTTAGCCCCGGGTGTGCTTCTACCGCTGCCAGCACTTTAGTTTCGCGCTCCAGGCGATGTTCGATGATCCAGTCGATGGCCCGTGACGGGTCCTCGATCACCTCGCCGTGGCCGGGTGCCAGCGCGGCGCATTGCAATTCCCTGCAACGCTCCAGTGACTCAATGTAGTGCTTCATGTTGCCGTCGGGTGGGTCGATGACGACAGTGGAACCATCAATGACGTGGTCGCCCGTGAAGAGCCAATTGAGTGACGCGTGCCGATAGCACAGGTGATTGGATGCGTGCCCGGGTGTGTGTACCGCTTCGAGTCGAAACTCCGCGGTCTCGAGAACATCACCGTCACCCAGGATTCTCGTTGGTGAAAACGTCTTGTCCTGATACTGACCAACGGGTGCCGGGATGCCGAGCACCTCGGCTCCGGTTGCTTCTGCCAGCGCTGCCACAGCCGGCGAGTGATCCGGGTGCGTGTGTGTTGCGAGAATCCATCGGATACAACTATTTGATTTTTCAATGATGTTTTCGATGTGCTCCGCGATCGCCGGTCCTGGGTCGATGACAGCGATTTCAATCTCGCCAACGAGGTAGGTGTTGGTACCCGGCCCCGTCATCATCGACGGGTTGGGCGCAACGACGCGGCGGACGCCCGGCGTTATCTCAGCGAATGCCGGCAGCATCCGCGTCACCGGTTTCGACATATGTTTTCAAGCGCTGCAGCGCTTCACCGATAACGTAGTCAACCGGGCCGGCCATTTCCTCCAGTCCACCCGGCCGATAGCCACCAACAATGTAAGAGAAACGAACGGTCGTTCCGTCTTCGGCGTCGAAGAACTCCCAGGTCATGTTGCCGTCCACGCCGAGCAGCCCCAGTGGACCAAGCCCACCGGTCAGTCGCAAGAGTACGTTGGGGTTAACGAACGTCACTGTCAGGTGCACCACACCGGCATGCTCGCCGATGGCTTCACAAAAACAACCCTGTGGAGCCGGGTCAATGCTCATCTTGCTAGCATCGCCGGAAATCGTGTGATCGCTGCTCCACCACTGCCCGACTTCGTGGACGGCCGCCCGCCATGCATCTTGTCGCGGTGCCGCAATCGTCACCTCGTGCACGAGTGAGAACCCGCCAGGTGCGGCATCGATAACTTCGCCGTTCGCCATGCCAGCGAAGAATATGGAGGCAAGCAATGCAGCGAGAAAACGTTTCATTGGTGTTCCTGTCTTGGCGCCAAAACGGCTGTTAAGCTTACCCGAATCTATGAATGACGACATGCGAGTAGTGTTTGAGAGCCGCAACCGGCGTGCCTGTGCGGATCGGGCGCTCGTGCTCGCGTCCGCAGAAATTCCGCACCAGGTAATTGACGACTTCTCTGGCTGTGCCCTGATCGTTCCAGCCGAGTTTTCTGCACTGGCCATCTCGGAGCTGCGGCTCTACGACGAGGAAAACCCGCCTCACCGGCCGATAAAGACCCAACCCTATCCCTACCAGAACGCGGTCCCGGGAATCATTGCCTACGTCTTTACGATAATGATGTTTGCCTGGTTGTCCTGGAATTCGGCGTTCACCCAGGACTGGCTGGCACAGGGACGTATCGACGGGGCTCTTGTGCGCGTCGGCGAGTGGTGGCGGGCAGTTACGGCATTGACGATGCATGCTGACCTGCGCCACCTGGTGGGCAATATCGTATTCGGTGCCTTTTTTGGCCTGCTTGCGGGCCGCCTGTTCGGATCCGGCATCACGTGGCTGGCCGTCGTGCTGGCCGCGACCTCCGGCAATTTGCTGAACACCTTGCTGCTTGAATCTGCGCATCGATCCATAGGTGCGTCGACGGCCGTGTTCGCAGCACTTGGCCTCACGGCCGGATTCGTGTGGCGGGCCAAGCTCATGTCACAGGAGCGCTGGTCATATCGTATCGCCCCGATCGTTGGCGGCCTCGCCCTGCTCATGTACACCGGGACTGGCGACGAGAACACGGACATTGGCGCGCATTTGACGGGCTTCGTCTGCGGATTTACCGGCGGCATGCTTCTGACGCGCGTGCGAGATCGGCTTGCCGACCCGCACTGGCAGAGGGTAGCTGCGGGCGCGACGGCCGCAATCCTCATTCTGGCGTGGATTGCGGCTTTTGGTAGCTGACACGTCGCTGCTTTCCTGTAGAATTCTGCTCCGGGTGGGCCTACCAAGTCACAGCAGCCAAACATGAAAAAACTTCTGCTGTTCTTATTAATACTGGCATTGATTCTGACGACTGTGGCGTGGCTGCGTTATGGCGGCGGACAGTCGTACCCGAACTTATCGACATCCCCCATCCTGGCTGAGGATGCTCTCGAGGAAGTTCTTTCTTACCGATTGCCGATCGGCAACGTAGCAGTCAGCAGTTCTGGTCGCGTCTATTTTACGGTACACCCGGAAGCACGACCAAAAGGTAACAAGCTGCTTGAGTACGTCGACGGTGCTTCTGTGCCCTTCCCGAATGGCACGTCGCAACAGACCTTGTTCGACACGGTGCTCGGCGTCGCCATTGATCGTTACAACCGCCTTTGGACGATCGATCATGGCAATCACGGCATGCGCACAGCGCGTCTGCTGGCGTTCGACCTCGACACGCGCGAACTGATCCACGATCAGCGCTTCGACAAAGAGATCGCGCCGCAGGGTTCGTTCCTGCAGGATCTGCAAGTCAGCGCAGACGGACGCACGGTCATCATTGCGGATGCGAGTTTCTGGCGCAAGCAGCCGGCCATCATCGTTTACGACATCGAGTCGGCCACCGCTCGCCGCGTGCTCGAGTCACATCACTCGGTTTCCGCCGAGGACTACGTCATAAAAAACAGCGGCCGCATCATGTCGTTTGCAGGTGGACTCGTGTCGCTGCGCGGCGGCGTGGACGGCATTGCGCTGGATGACGAGTGGTTGTACTTCGCCGCGTTGAGCGGGTCGTCACTGTATCGCGTCAGGCTCTCGGACATTCGTGACCCGGTCGCGCCCGATTCGCAGATCGCCGCACGTGTCGAAAGCCTCGGCCAAAAACCGCTGAGTGACGGTTTGAGCGTTGACCTCGAAGGCCGTGTCTATATTACGGACATCGAACACAACGCCATTGCCAGGCTCGACAACGAACTCGAGTTGCTCACGTTGATCACTTCCACGGCAGTTCGCTGGCCGGATGCGTTGTCGTTCGGACCTGACGGCTGGTTGTATGTCGCCGACAGCGCACTCGGTGGCGTCATCCTGCAATCCAAACAGCACATCAAAGAACAAGGCCCTTACAAAATATATCGCTTCCAGCCTGGAGCGGAAGGGACGCCCGGGCAGTAGGGACTAATCCGCGTTTCACGGCCTGCGCGAGCGGGTTAAGGTCGCAGCCGTTCTGATAGTCACAAGAGTACTCAAGGGAAATCAAAGATGGACGAAATCACACTCCCGAACATGGGGTTCAACTGGGAAGAAGTTGTAGCAATGATCAAGACGACAGGTGTCGATTTCGGAATTAACCTGGTCACCGCGATCGCAATATTCTACGTCGGTCGCATCGTTGTCAGGTTGATTACGCGCGGGCTACGCAGGCTCATGGA